>NZ_JBJJBV010000200.1:0-12329 GCF_045446735.1 Nocardiopsis protaetiae | reverse complement strand
CCACCCCGCGTCGGACGCGGTGACTACTTCATCTTGTTGCCCGCGGACTTGAGCTGCTGGGCGGCCTCCGCCACGCGGGCGGCCATGCCGGCCTCGCCGGCCTTGCCGTAGGCGCGCGGGTCGTAGGCCTTCTTGCTGCCGATCTCGCCGTCGATCTTGAGCACACCGTCGTAGTTCTTGAAGATGTGGTCCACGATCGGGCGGGTGAACGCGTACTGCGTGTCGGTGTCGATGTTCATCTTCACCACGCCGTACTCGATGGCCTCGTGGATCTCCTCCAGGGTGGAGCCGGAGCCTCCGTGGAAGACGAAGTCGAACGCCTTGGCCCGGCCGTACTTCTCGGCCACGGCCTCCTGGGCCTTCTTGAGGACCTCCGGGCGCAGCTTCACGAAGCCGGGCTTGTAGGAGCCGTGCACGTTGCCGAAGGTCAGGGCGGTCATGTAGTAGCCCTTCTCCCCGAGGCCGAGGACCTCGGCGGTGCGCAGGGCGTCCTCCGGCGTGGTGTACAGCTTCTCGTTGATCTCGCCGACGATGCCGTCCTCTTCGCCGCCGACGACGCCGACCTCGATCTCCAGGATGGTGCGGGCCTCCTTGGAGGACGCCAGCAGCTCCTCGGCGATCCGGAGGTTCTCCTCCAGCTCCACGGCAGAGCCGTCCCACATGTGGGACTGGAACAGCGGGTCCTGGCCCTTGGCCACGCGCTCCTTGGAGATTTCGAGCAGCGGGCGGACGAACCCGTCGAGCTTGTTCTCGGGGCAGTGGTCGGTGTGCAGGGCCACGTTGACCGGGTACTTGTCCGCGACCACGCGGGCGTACTCGGCGAACGCCACCGAGCCGGTGACCATGTCCTTGATCGTGGAACCCGACAGGAACTCGGCGCCGCCGGTGGAGATCTGGACGATGCCGTCGCTTTCGGCCTCGGCGAAGCCCCGCAGTGCGGCGTGCAGCGTCTGGCTGGAGGTCACGTTGATGGCCGGGTAGGCGAAGCCCTGGGACTTCGCGCGGCTCAGCATCTCGGTGTAGACCTCGGGGCTGGCGATGGGCATGGCTTGACTCTCCCTGGAATCGGACCTGGAGCGAGCGGCCGCCGGTCGCGCCGACGGCACCCCACGTGCGTTGCCGGTGGAGGGTCCGGGCGGCGGGGGGAGCCCGCGACTCGGGTCGCACGTCCGGACGTGTCCACCAGGTGTCACCCAAGTATCCCGAACGCACGGAGCCGATGGAAAGGTCTAGACCAAATTCGATGAGGCTCGGCGGATGCGACAAGGCCGATGAGTGAGCGCTTTGTGGTGCTATCTACCTGATTGAAGAACCTTGTGAAGTTTCGTGCACCTGTGACCGAATTATGGGAAGCAGAGAGGTTCCGAACGATCACTGTCGCTTTTTGCCGTGATACACGCTACATTCAACGCCGTGGGAAGGCATAGGAATGATCCTCGCGGCGTTGGCCAGGTAGTGGCCATCGTCGGAGCAGTCGTGCTTCTGGTCACGATGCTCGCGCTCGGCGGGTTCTTCTTGTACCGCTCGCTCCCCGGCAACTCCGGCCCCAGTGTGAGTGCCAACGCCTCGGGGGCGGCGAACGAGGACGAGAGCCCCAAGGGCGCCTTCTACGTGCGCGTCATCGGTGAGTCCAGCCGCGTGTTCGTCCGCATCCCCGGCGGCGACGTCCTGCACGACCAGGAGGTCCGCCAGGGCAGCTCGCTCACCTACGCCGAGATCCCCGAAGGTGGCATCGAGGTCACCATCGGCGACCCCACCGCCGTCGAACTCTTCGTCAACGGCCGCGAGCGCGACATCGCAGACCGCGGCGCCGACTACAGCTTCACCGTCGACGGCTGACCGACCCCGGTCCCCCCGGTCCCCGCCCGCGGCGGCGGGACGACCGCCCCGCCGCACCGCTCCGGCGTCCTCAGATCTCCAGATCGGACACCTGGTACACGGCCCGGTACTCCAGGCCCTCCTTCTCCACGCGCTCACGCGCCCCGCGGTCCAGGATCAGCGCCGTCGCGACCACCTCGGCCCCGGCCTCGCGCAGCGCCTCGACCGCCGTCAGCACCGAACCCCCCGTGGTGGAGGTGTCCTCCAGCGCCAGCACCCGGCGGCCCTTCACGTCCGGACCCTCGATGCGCTTCTGGAGCCCGTGCGCCTTGCCCGCCTTGCGCACCACGAAGGCGTCCAGCCTGCGGCCCCGCGCGTGCGCGGCGTGCACCATCGCGGTCGCGACCGGGTCGGCGCCCAGGGTCAGCCCGCCCACCGCGTCGAACTCCAGGTCCGCCACGTTGTCCAGCATGACCGACCCGACCAGCGGGGCGGCCTCCCCGTCCAGGGTCACGCGGCGCAGGTCCACGTAGTAGTCGGCCTCCTGCCCGGAGGACAGGACCACCTTCCCGCGCACGACCGCCTTATCGTTGATCTGACGCAGGAGTTCATCACGTTCGCTCATGATCCATGAGCGTAGAACACCGGGCGGCACCGCACGTCACCGCGGCGCCCGGACGGAGAGGGACCGCCATGCCGAACACCCCCGGGACCGTCCGGGTCGAGATCACCGTGGACACCCGAGAGGGCGCCGAGCGCCTGGCGGAGTCCGCTGTCGGCCGCCACCTCGCCGCCTGCGCCCAGGTCGGCGGGCCGATCACCAGCCACTACCGCTGGGAGGGCGAGGTGCAGCGCGACCAGGAGTGGACCGTGGTGTTCAAGACCGCCGAGGACCGCCTGGACGACCTCACCGCGCACATCGTCCGCGAGCACCCCTACGACGTTCCGGAGGTGGTGGCGGTGCCCGTCGTCGGCGGCAACCCCTCCTACCTGGCCTGGGTGCGCGACGAGACCCGCCCCGCCGCGAACGGTGAGCGGGGTGCCGCCGGGTGATCGCCGTCCTGCTGCCCCCCACCCTGGGACGCCCCACCCGCCTGCCCGGACTCGGCGAGGGCCTGGGCGCCGCCGGGCTGACCCCGGTCCGGATCGAGGTCGACGGCGACCGGCTCCCGCCGTACGCCGCCCGGTACGTGGCCGCCGCCAGCCTGGAGATCCGCCGCCTGGTCCCGCCGGACGCACCCACCGCCCTGGTGGTGGAGGGCGACGCGGGGCCGCTGGCCGGCGCCCTGGGCGCGGCCCAGCGCGCCGCGCACCGGCCGGTGTTCGGATACGTGCTGGTGGACGCGCTGCTGCCGCAGCCGGGCATCGCCGACCGGGCCGACCTGGACCGGACCCAGAACCCGCAGGGCGCGCCGACCCAGCCCGTCCCCGAGGGGGAGCCGGAGGGGTACCGCACCGAGAAGCTGCCGCCGTCCGCGGACTGGCCGGACGCCCCCTGCGGCTACCTGCTCACCGACCCGGCCCGCGCACACGCCGCCCGGCTCGCCCGGATGCGCGGCTGGTCCGTGCGCGAGTGCGCGCCGGAGAAGGCCTCCGGGGAGCTGGCCGCGCTGCTGCTGGAGCTGCGCGGCATGGCCTGACCCGCGACCCGCTCCGGTCGGGCGCCGTGCACGGGTGCGGGGAGCGGGGTGCCGGGCCGGTTGGAACCTCGGCGGTGTCACCGTGCCGTTCACAGGCGGGGGTGGCCCCGGGACGGGACCTTTCTTCCGAGCCGTGCGTTCCGACCTGGGCTTTGGCTGTCGGACGGAGTTATCCACAGGTGGGGAAAACGGGATGACGCGGCGTCCGGGCTCCGGGAACATCGGAACATGATCACCGACCATTTCCCGGTCCTGGGGCTGCGTGTGCGCACCCCGCGGCTGGAGCTGCGCCCGCCCACCCTCGACGACCTCTCCGACCTTGCCGACGTCGCCCTCTCGGGTGTGCACGATCCGGCCGAGATGCCGTTCATCCATCCCTGGACGGACCAGCCCCCGGCCCGGCTCGCGCTGTCGGTGGTCCAGCACACCCTCGGCCTGTACGCGCGCTGGACACCGGAGAACTGGGAACTGCCCCTCGTGGTGGTCCACGAGGGGGAGATCGTGGGCGTCCAGGACATCCTGGCCAAGGATTTCGCGATCACCCGCCGGGTCTCCAGCGGCTCGTGGCTGGGGATCAAGCACCAGGGGAAGGGCATCGGCACCGAGATGCGCGCCGCGATGCTGCACCTGGCCTTCGATGGGTTGGGCGCCCGGGCGGCGGCCTCGGAGATCATCGAGGGCAACTTCCGCTCCGAGCGGGTGTCCCGAAGACTCGGCTACCGGGACGACGGCACCGGTATGGCCGCGGTCCGGGGGAAGGCGGTCAACGGGCTGCGGTTCCTGCTGCCCCGTGAGGACTGGGAGGCGCACCGCCTCGACGTGCCCGTCACGCTCTCGGGGCTGGAGCCGTGCCTGCCGTTCTTCGGACTGGGCGAACTTCCGGGGTGACGTACCGGGACGGATCGGTCACACATCGGGTACGGTTCTGAGCCGACGGCACCACCGCGACCGCCGTGCGGCGGCCGGTGACGAGTCGGAAGGAACCCCCCGTTGCACGACCACCGTCCCCACACCGCACCGGCACCGCCCTTTGTGCTGCCGCCGGGGCTGCGATTCCCGTACGCGATCGGCCGGCCGGGGCCGAACGAGCCGACCGGGCCCCGCCCCCGCGCCGACCGCGGGATCCCGGCCCCGCCGTCCGCCCGGCGCACGCCGCCGCGCGGGACACCGCAGGTCTGGGGCTCACGTTCCCGAACGCGCGCGGTGGACGCCGTCGCCGCCGCCTTCCTGGCGGGGGAGCCCCGCCCGAGCGCCGGTGCCGGCGGTCCCCGCCGCGCCTGGTTCGACGTCCCCGAGCCGTACCACCCCTGACCCCCGCGCCCGTCCGCGCCGAGGCACTCGCGGTCGAGGAGGCCTGCGCCCGCCGGGCCCGCGCCGTGCCGCAGGGGTGGACGCCAGGGCGCCCGCGCGCCCGCGCCGCGGCGGCAGATCAGGCCGGGGACATGCCGTGCCGCGAGGTGGAGGTCGGAGTGTCCACGGCCGACCCGTGTGCGGTGGCGCGGTGGCGGATGCCAGGGTGCCCGCTCGGCTGTTCGTGCCGGGGCGGCGCGGGCCGAGGGCTCGGCTGGGGTCAGGGGGTCAGGGTGGTGTCGGGGGTGGGGTTTTCTACAGCGGGGGCGGCGCGCATCATGCCGACCAGGCCCACCAGGATGCCGGTCAGGATGCCCAGGCCGGTGAGCACACCGCTGACGAACGGCGCCCACTCGGCGGCCCCCGACGCCACCAGCACCAGGCCGGCCACGCCCATCGCGGAGATGTAGACGGCGGCGGCGAGGATCTGCCGCATCCGCCAGTACCAGGCCAGCGGCAGGAAGTGCAGGCCCACGATCAGGGCGATCCAGGCGATGTTGGCCTGCCAGGCCACATCCAGCAGGCGCAGCACCTGCACGCCGCCGAGGATCAGCACGACCTCCACGAGCACGACGACCCCGTAGAACGGGCCGAACCGGAAGGCGGGACCGGGCCCCGCCGACGGCGGCGGGGCCGGGCGGCGGGAGAGGGTTCCCGCGAGCACGACGACCGCCACCAGCGCCGCCACGGCGAGGACGCGCAGCACCACCCCGACGGAGGAGGGCAGCGGCGGCCCGGCGTTCGCGAGCACGAACGCCAGGCCGAACCCGGCACCGATGAGGAAACCCGTGAATTGACGCATGGTGCGAACCTAGTGCCCCTGCGTTCCCGGCGTTCCCCGATGTCCGGAACAGGCCAGGGTCCCGGCTCAGCGGGCCTGGACGACCACCGAACGCGCGATCCTGTCGTGCAGGCAGCGTCTGCGCTCCTTGTCGCGCAGCGACCAGAGCACGTTCGCCAGCGACCAGGGCAGCAGCCAGTTCACGGGGTTGGTGAACCCGGGCGCGAAGCACAGCGCGCGCGGCAGGGCGCGCCACGCGGGCAGCCTCCCGCCGCCCTCGGCGCGGATCACCCACAGGCCCAGCAGCACCTTTCCCACCGAGCGGCCCCACACGGAGACCTGGAACCACTCCCACAGGATCGGGAACACGAAGAACGAGAAGATCGCCCCGGAGACGAACGCCCGGTCGGCGGCCTCCCCGACGATGTCCCCGCCACCGATGGTCACGGCGGTGAAGGTCGTGGCCAGCATCATGAGGAACCACAGGACCCCGGCGATGACGGTGTCGACGAACCGGGCGAAGAAGCGCTGCCCGGGCTCGGCCAGGCCGACGGTGGGGTCGTCCGGGTTCCACTCGGTGTGGTGGCGGAGCCCGGCGGGCCGCACCGGCGGGCCGTAGCCGGGCACGGGGTGCCCCGGGTGCCCGGCTGGCGGAACCGGGTATCCGGCCGGGGGGACCGGATATCCGCCGTGCGGGTACGGGCCGGGCCGGCCGTACGCCCCGGGCTGCGGGTACTGCTGCGGAAAGGGGTGCGGGTGCCCGGGCGCGGGCGGCAGCATGGTCGGTACCCCAGGTGCCCCAGAAACCTCAGGCGTCCCGGACACAGCAGGTGTCCCAGGCGTCCCGGATGCGGTAGGCATCCCAGGCGCTCCAGACACCTCAGGCGCTCCCGGTGCGGCGCGCTGCGCGGCAACCGCCGCCGGAGCCTCTGCCGCGGGCACGGGCGGTGCCTCCCGGACGGGCGCCGCGGCCCCCTCGGGGGCGGACACCGCGTAGGAGGCCGACGGGTACACGGGGTCCCCGGCCGGTGCGGGCACCGCCGTCGCGGCCGAGCCCACACCCGACAGGACACGCTCCTCGCCCTCGCCGCGCTCGGGGACCGCAGTGATCGTGTAGCCCGCGTACCGCGGCGCGGCCGCCCGTTCCGGCTCGGCCGGAGCGACCGGCGCCTGCGGCGCGGCGATGCCGTCGAGGGCGTCGAGTCCGGCGTCGGTCTCGGGGGCCCGGGGTTCGTCCCCGAGGTGGTCGAGCAGGGTGCCGCGGTACAGGCCCGCCCCGTCGATGTCGATCGTGCCCGCGCCCGACAGCGAGAACCCGCCGCCGCGCTCGTACATGCGGATCAGCGGCTCGAACAGGTCCGGCAGCTCCGGCAGCTCCACCCCGGCGTCGCGGGCGGTGGCCAGGTGCAGCGCCCAAACACACGATTTGCCCACCGTCGGGTACTGCTCGACGATCGCCGGGCTCTCCAGCACACCGCCCACGACCCCTTCGGAGGCGCGCACCCCGGGCGCGGCGAACTCCGCGACGTCGTAGAACGGCCACCCCTTCCCCTGCACGGCCCGCGTCCACAGCGCCGCCCGCCGCAGGTACTCGCGCATCAGCGCCACCCGCGACCGGGTGCGATCCCCGCCCGCGCCCCCGTTCCAGTCGATCGCGTGAATACGCGCTGCCAGAGCGTCGACGGCGGTGGTACTGCAACTCATCAAGGTTCCTTTATTTCGGGATGGGGTGGGGATGATCGGTGCCGGGCCCGGGCGGCGCCGTGTCGAGGGGATGGTACTTTCGGGCCTGGATTCGTGTGTCCGCCTGCTTTCCGAATGAACTTCCACGGGCTCATGAGAATCCACATCGGCATTGGGCCAGGACGCATCCGACCGGAAGTCATGTGAATATGACACGGAATATTTTCACAGAATACGAGACCCTCTACTCGGCCGCCGCCCGAATGGCGGCCCTGGGGCGGGGAGCCTGGCAGCCCGGGACCGTGTGGCCACCCCGGCGCGCCGACGCGTGGCACCGGTTGGCGGAGGCCCTCACCGAGGGCGCTGAACCCGCCGCGGAGCCGGGAGGGCCCGCGGATCCGACTCGGCATCTGCTGACCGCCCGGACGTCCGACGACCGCCCGGTCACCCTGGCCGAGGCCGCGCGGGACTGGCGGTGCCGGGTGGGGGAGAGCCCGCGGATCGTCCACCCCTCGTACCGCCTCCAGGACGACCCGGAGGCCCACGGCGCCCCATTCGCCCCGGGGTCGTGCGTCATCGTGACGTCCTCCTGGATCACCGAACTGCGAAGCCTCGTGGTCGATCTGGAGTATCGGCTGTTCCCGGGCCGACCGCCCTGTGTGATCGGCGTGGAGGCGGCCGACCTCTCCCCTGCCCTGCGTGAGATGGCCGACCGCCTCCGCGGGGCGTTCACCGGGCAGGGGGGAACCCCTGTTCCACCCCGCGCGCCGATCCCGGGTCCGGTCGCCGAACCCGCCGCCCGTCGGGCGGACGGCGACGGGCTCCGGAGACTTCAGGACGCCGCCCTGCGAGCGGTGGAGGACATCCCCTCGCCCCGGGACTTCGCGGGCAGTGAGGACCTCACCCTGGACGACGACCTCGTCGACGCCGCCGAGATCCTCCGCCGCACCCTCGACGGATCCGAGACACGGCCGTGGCGGGAGCGGGCGGACTTCATCGACCCCTCGACCGGCCTGGTATCCGGCAGACGGGACGGGTCCTTCGGCACGGTCGCCCGGACTCTGGGCCGGGACCTGCTGGGCTCCTCGCCCGCGCCCCGGGTTCCTGACGTTCCGGAGCAGGCCCGGCCGCCGGAGAACGGGCTCAGGGAGAAGGCCGTCGCGTGGCAGACGGCCTTCGTGCTCGTGGAGATCTTGGACGAGATGGCGGAGCGGTTGGTGCCGGGACGGTCCACGGGGCTGGTCGGCTTCGAGGCCCACCCGTTCACGGAGACGGCGAGAAGCCTCTCCCGAACCCTGCTCGCCCTGTGAACCGTGACCGTTCCCGAGCCGACAGGACATCAAGACGACTTCATGAACAGCTATCTCTTCGTGGTCAGTTCCGGCGGCATTCAGAACGGCGCCCACGTGCTGAACCGGAGAATTTCCGAGGAACTTGCCCGAGGGCACGCCGTTCACATGATCACCCTGGGCGAATCCTTCGAGCGCCCCGGCATCGGTGTGTCCGAATGGCGATTGGAGGATCTGGACGGAGCGCAGAGGGAAGAACTGAACAGCACTTTTCCCTACGTGGACCGCTGGCCCCTGCGCTTCCAGCACCACCTCGAAGGAAAGGGACCAGCGGAACTCGGGCTGCCCGAGAACCCGGAGGCCTTCACCGCCGTCATCGGATTCGGCGACACCACGACCCCCGGCGCGCTGATGATCCGGGACAGGTTCTACCCCGGGGCACGGGTCGGGAGCATCATCACCATGGATCCCGAGGCCTTGGAGACGGCCCTGGGGGACCCTGAGATGGGCCGGTACCGGGCATGGCACCAGGGGACGCTGTTCCAGCACGCGGACCTGGTCATCGCGCACGGGCCCAAGTCGGGCCTCGACGCGGAACGGCTCATGGAGCGGGCCGGGGAACCGGGTGGGGGGCGGACACCCATCCACACGTTCATCCCCGGGAACAGCGTCGAGGGTCCGGCCCCCGCGCCTAGGAGCAGGGACGAACCCATGGAGGTTCTCATGCTCGGGCGTATGGGCGATCCCAACAAGGGGGCGATCGACGTGGCCCGCGCGGTCGGGCAGATGCGCAGGCAGGGCTATGACCAGGTGCGGCTCACCCTCCAGGGAGTGGACCAGGCCGAGATGGCCGACTTCTCCCGGACACTGGACGAGGAGGTGGGCCCCGGTTGGCACGACTTCGTCGAGGTCCGGGAGTTCTCCGACTCCAGGGAACGGCTCGACGCCGTCATCGACCGCTCCCACGTCATGGCCATGGCGAGTGAGAGCGAGGCGTACGGCCTCGCAGCGGCGGAGGCCGCCTCCCGGGGGAAGCCGGTGGTCGTCGCGAAGGGCAACGGCAACGGCTTCGCCGTGCTCATGGAGGATGAGAGGTTCATCCCCGCCGAGGCCGGGTCCCGGCTCGTGATCGACGACTCCGGGTCGGTGTCCCACCTGGGGAACACCATGGGGGAGGCCGGGTCGTCCGGCGTGGACCGGTACAAGCTGTTCGCCCGCAAGCTCATCGACGTCCACGACGACCCGGAGAAATACCACGAGGCGGCGCTGGTCGTGCGCGAGGCGCTGCGCGGCTACTCCGACCGGGACGCCGCCCAGAGCCTGGACACGGCCGTTTCGTACGTCCGGCAGGGCGGCACGTTGGACACCTTGCAGCGGCCGGGTGGGGAGACCGAGGTCGTCTCTCCCGGCCAGGGTGAGGGGATGGTCGCCGACACCGGCCGGGGCCTGCTCAGGGACGGGCCGCCGCGGGTCGCCGAACGCGGCGGCGACCCCTCTCCGTCGATGTCCGCGGACAGGCTCCTCAGCGCCGGCGCTTCGGGGCCACCGGTATCCCGGTCCTCGGACGGGGGCGGGCGTCGATCTCACGGTCCCGGACAGGAGCGCGATCAGGGGATCGGGTACTGACGTCCCCCCGCGCCGGACGATCAGGGGACGGAGTGCGCGCGCAGCCGTTCCTCCAGTTGTTCGGGGGTGGGTTCGACCTCCGTGCGCCACGGCGCGTCCGGGTCCCGGTGGGTCGCCATCCACAGCGAACCCGTCCAGGCGATGCGGTGGGTGGTGCCCCAGGTGGAGCGCAGGCGTTCGAGGGTCACCTCCGGGGGTTCCCAGGTCCGGCCCTTGGCGTCCTCGTGCGGGCCGCTGTGCCCGGCCTCCAGCAGGCAGGTCCGTCGGGTGCAGGAATGGTCGAGGTGGGCCTCCCCGCACAGCGGTGCGATGTAGGGCGTGGAGGAGGACACGGGAGGGGTTGCGGTCATCGAGCGGCCTCCTTGATGTCGCAGAGCCTCCGGTCCAGGAACTTGACCGCGGCGTGGGCGTCGGCGGTGTCGCGCGCGTGGCGCAACGCGTCGCGCACCGCCCGGACGCACTGGTCGTCGGCGGTCCCCGGACCGGTGCGGGGACCGACGCGGTCGAGTGCGTCCGCGGCGGTGTCCAGCAGGTCGTCGAGATAGATGCCGTTCATCGTGAGGACCCGTTCCCTCTCAGGCGGTGAAAATTCGGATGTGACGTGGGTGAACCGGTGAGCTTTCCCACGCCACCACTCTGACCTGCGGGATTGCGGTGCGGCCAGCACCTTTGGGCTTTCCGGGAACGAAAGACGATGCGGAGGGTGCTCGTGTAGATTTTTCTACGTGACGCGTAAGGGATTCTCGGAGATTCTCGCGGAATGCCGCAGCATGGTCGGCTGCACGCAGCAGGCGCTGGCCCGAGCGGTGGGTGTCACGGATGCCTCGATCTCCCGCTGGGAAAACGGTGCAAATCCCCCAAATGGCGATATTGTGGAGCAACTGGACAGAGTCCTGGGTGCCGACGGGGAGCTGGTGCGTGCCTGGCGCTACGAGAAGTTCGGGGCTGACCTGCCAGCCTGGCAGCAGAAGGTGGGGCTCTTGCAAGAGAGATCCCTCGCGATTGACTGGCTGTCCCCTGTTTTGGTCGCCGGAATGCTTCAGACCGAGTCCTATGCGCGTCTGGTCTTCAAGGACGGGCAGCCCCTGGTGGCCGATGCCGAGATCGACCGCTGGGTGGTGGCGCGTTGCGGGCGGCTCAAAGTCCTGCGAGAGCGTCGTCCCAACCTCGTGGTCACGGCTGTTTTCCCTCATAGCGCCTTGACCTGTGTCCCGGATGATGTCCGAAAAGAGCAGGCCTCGCATCTGATGGGTCTGATGGGGCAAGGTGGGGTTAACGTCCACCTGCTGCCGCGAGGTGTGTACATGCTGGGAGTGACCGCGCCCGTTCAACTCTTCCGCCTGGAGGATCAGACCGTGGCCGTCGCGAGTGACCACATCGCGGGAAACGCGATTTTGGAAACCGGCAACCATCTTCGTGTAGAGGCCCTGGTGAGAAGGTGTTTGGCGTCGGCGATGCCATCGGGAGAGACCCGGCGGATGTTGAAGGAGTTGGCGGAGTGAAGGCAACCTGGTTCAAGAGCAGCTACAGCGAAAGCGGCAGTCAGTGCGTTGAGGCCCGGATGTGGCACAAAAGCAGCTACAGCGACACCGGCAGCCAGTGTGTAGAGGTCTCCGAGGGCGTGACCACCGGTGTGCGGGACACGCAACACCGGGAGCTGGGGCACCTGGAGTTCGCGGCCGCCGAGTGGACGGCCCTGGTGGACCTCGTCAAGCAGCAGGCCTGAGGGCCCGGCCGGTACGGCCGTCGGCGCTTAGGGGGCGGTACCTTCCTGGTATAGGTGCCGCCCCTTTTGCATGGAACAATTTCCAATAAATGCCAAGAAATCGGACTAAGAACCCACTTCGGGCACGCCTTTTTTCTCCGGCTAGAATCTCGCCTGAACGCCCCTGAGCTGCCACGACGCCCGAGTCCGCAAGTCTCTTCGAAGTCGTTACGGAAAAACGTCGCCCCACGCTAGGCCAGTGCCCTAACCTGGCCGCATAACTCGATATAGAGGCCCCGCGGTGCTTGCTGAGCACCCGAGGCCGTGGTCAGCAACTCACACTTTTCACAGGAAGATTGCCAACGTGCACCAGTTTAGCGGTGCGCTCCTTGAGACTGCCTTCGGGCTGCTCGGAGCGCTGTTCCGCATCTCCCGCG
>NZ_JBJJBV010000020.1:0-44044 GCF_045446735.1 Nocardiopsis protaetiae | reverse complement strand
GGGCTCGGCCGCGCCGGCCCACCGCCGACCCGCTACGGCAGGAGTGCCGGCTGGTCCACGACCCACAGCCACGTTCCGTCCGGCTGGCGCCGGGCGATCTCGACGCTCACGTCGCCGTTGGTCTGTTTGGCCACGGTCAGCGCCAGGTCGTCGCCTACCAGGGCCGCGTGCTGTTCACCGTGCTCCAGCACCGGGGCGGCCGCGGCGAACTGCTCGAACACCTTGCGGATCTCCGCGTGCCCGGTCGCCAGGCTGCCCGGCGGGAACGCCAGCACGGCGTCCGGCTCGTACAGCGCCACCAGCCCGTCGACGTCGCCGGCGTTGCCGCGTTCGATGAAGTACCTGCCCAGGTCGTTCGGCTCGGTGGCCGCTTTCTTGTTCGTCATGCAGACCAGTCTCACCACAAATCACGACATCCTCTGTCAGGTATTTCTGTAAGGTTTTCTCCATGCGCGCGGATCGGTTGGTGTCGCTGGTTCTGCTGCTGCGTCAGCACGGCCTCCTGTCGGCGACCGCGCTCGCCCGCGAACTGGAGGTGTCCACCCGCACCGTTCTGCGCGACATCGAGGCGCTGTCCGCGGCCGGTGTCCCGGTCTACGCCGAACGCGGTCGGCACGGCGGTTTCGCGCTGCTGCCCGGCTTCCAGACCGAGCTCACCGGCCTGAACCACGACGAGGCGCTCGCCCTGCTGGTCGCCGGATCGCGGCGCGGGGCGCAGGCCTTCGGCCTGGGTTCGGCGCTGGCCTCGGCCATGCGCAAGGTGGTCGACGCGCTGCCCGAAAGCGATCGGGCCACCGCGGCCGGTGCGGCCCGGCGGCTGCTCATCGACCCGGAGACCGACCTCCTCGAACGCCGGCTCACCGCCGAGGAGGTGCCCGACGCCGTGGTGGCCCAGATCCGGCGCGCGGTGTTCGCCGGGCACCGGCTGCGCATCCACTACGCGGCCGCCGACCGGGCGCCGCAGTGGCGCACGGTGGATCCGATCGGCCTGGTCACCGTGCGCGAACAGGGTTATCTGCTGGCCACGCGGGCCGGCGCGGATCGCACCTACCGGTTGTCCAGGGTCCTGGCCGCCGAGGCGCTCGACGAGCCGGCGCAACGCCCGGACCGGGTGGACCTGGACCGGGTCTGGCAGGAACGCGGCGCGCGGTTCCGGACCGGCGGCGACCAGGTCACCGTGTCGGTCCGGGTGACCCCGGAGCGGCGGGAGGAGCTGACGGGCACCGCGCTGGACGTCCGCGAGGCGGGCGAGGTCCGCGAGGTGGAGGGCGCGGACGCGGACGGCCGCCTCCGGCTGGAGGTGACCTTCCAGGACCCCCGGCATGCCGAGTGGGCGCTGTGGCAGCTGGCCGCGGACGCTGAGGTCCTGGCGCCGGAGTGGTTGCGCACCCGCCTGCACGACCGCGCCGCCGCGATGGCCGCCCGCTACGGAACACCGCCCTGAGAGACGGTGCCGAGGCGTGTTCCGTGCATGCTTCCGATCGGTTCGGCGCTCGTGCCGGGTGACGCGAGCGGCCGTCCGAGCGCAGGCCGCCGCGGGAGGCGGACCGGCGGCCGCGGCGCGGCCCGGGAGGCCCGGGAGGCCCGGGAGGCCCGGCGAGAGCCGACGGACCCCGGTCGGCACACACGGACCCCGGTCGGCACACGGCGCGGGGCCCCGGGATCACTCCCGGGGCCCCTCTCCCACGTCGGCCTCTGGCGTCAGCCCTTGACGCAGACCACCTGGCGCAGGTGCGCGACCACGCGCACCAGGTCGGTCTGGGCGGCGATCACCGACTCCAGGTCCTTGTACGCGGCCGGGATCTCGTCCACGACCCCCGCGTCCTTGCGGCACTCCACACCCTCGGTCTGGGCGGCCAGGTCGGCGGCGGTGAACGTCTTGCGCGCCTTGGTCCGGCTCATCCGGCGCCCGGCGCCGTGCGAGGCGGAGTTGAACGAGTCCTCGTTCCCGAGCCCCTTCACGATGTACGTGCCCGTCGCCATGCTGCCCGGGATGATGCCGTACTCACCCGCGCCCGCGCGGATCGCGCCCTTGCGGGTGACGAGCACGTCCACCCCGTCGTAGGTCTCCTCCGCCACGTAGTTGTGGTGGCAGGAGATCCACTGCCCGAACCCGGTGCCCGGCATCTGCTCGGCCAGCACCTTGCAGGCCAGCCCCATCATGACGTCGCGGTTGCGGCGGGCGTAGTCCTGGGCCCAGTACAGGTCGCGGCGGTAGGCGTCCATCTCCGGGGTCCCGGTGAGGAACACCGCCAGGTCGCGGTCGGGCAGGTCCTGGTTGTGCGGCAGGGCGCGGGCCTGCCCGATGTGGTGTTCGGCCAGCTCCTTGCCGATGTTGCGCGACCCCGAGTGCAGGACCAGCCAGACCGTGTCGTCGTCGTCCAGGCACACTTCCAGGAAGTGGTTGCCGCCGCCGAGGGTGCCCATCTGGCGCAGCGCCCGCTCGCGGCGCGGGTGGACGGCCTCGGCGAGGTCGTCGAACCCCTGCCAGAACGTGTCCCAGCGCGCGCTGCGCAGCCCGGGGACGGCGGCGGGGTCGACGGCCTCGTCGTGGAAGTTGAACCCGACGGGGATCGCGGCCTCCAGGGCCGAACGCAGCTTGCCCAGGTCGTCGGGCAGGCGGGAGGCGGTGAGGTCGGTGTGCACGGCGGTCATGCCGCAGCCGATGTCCACGCCGACGGCGGCCGGGCTGACGGCGTCGCGCATGGCAATGACGGATCCGACGGTGGCTCCCTTGCCGAAGTGGACGTCGGGCATCACGGCCAGGCCGTGCACCCAGGGCATGCCGCTGACGTTGCGCAGCTGGTTCAGGGCGGCGTCTTCGACCTCGTCCGGGCGGGCCCACATGCGGATGGGGATCCGGGCACCGGGGATCTCGGTATAGGACATGACAGGCCACCTCCCTTTCACGAACGGCCTGTTCTCACGGGTCGGGCGCGGTCACGCCCCGCATCATTGAGCCGTAGAAGGGCCTGTCCGTCCACTGGTTTTCCCGTGGCGAGGCCCCGGATCGGCCAGTCGGCCAGTCGGTCAGTCAGCCGGCCGGGCGGTCGGGCGGTCGGCCGCCGACCGCGGCCACGGGCCGGCCGGTCGGCCGAACACCCGTCAGGCACCCCCACCCGTGCGGCGGCCCTCGCTCCGGGCGATCACCCGGACACGGAAAGGCCCCATTTCCGACACCCCGAGAACCCCGCCCCCCAAAGATGTCGCACGAGCAGACGAACAAGGACGGTCACGCCATTTTAGTATTCGGACATCAAATCCATGACAGCACAGCATAAAAACGGTCACAAAACATATATCATCACCCTTGCCAGCATTTTCGCGGCGGTATACGATGTTCGGGCTTCGCAAGTGCGAGGCATCCCAGGACGAGGTGATGCACTTGCGAGCCCTGATCACATCCCTGACGCTGGCGACCGCCATGCTGACGGCCTGTAGCGGCACCGGCGACAATGGAGACCCGAAAAACAACTCCCCCGAAGAAACCACCGGGGAACGGGAGGAGACCTCCCAGGATCGGGAAGTCGAAATCCACTCGATCACCGATACGGGCTGGGAAACGGTCCCCCCGCACGGCGTCATCCTCACCCAGAACGCGGCGGGCGGCTGCGTGGTCCTGCGCCGGACCTCGGACGGCGAGGTCGGCGAGGTGGCCCGTTTCGACCCGCCGGCCGAGAGCGCCGAGCTCCAGCCGTGCCACGAGCGGGACAGTTTCAACCGGGACTACACCGTCATGCTGGCCGTGGACAAACCGCAGTTCAACCAGGACGTGGTGGTCGCCGTCGGGGCCGACGGCACGTCGCTGCCCATCGGCTCCTCGCCCTCGGGCACCCAGCTCTCCCCCGTGTTCCATCCGGGCGACGACCGGGTCTACTACTGGTCGGTCGACGGCCTCGAACACGAGCTGCGGTCGGTCAACGCCGACGGCACCGACGACCGCGGCCAGGACGACTTCACGAGATCGGTCTCGGACGGGTACGACGAGACGGCGAACGTGCTGCCCAGCGACCACTTCACGTTCTTCGGCGGCGAGATGTTCAACACCACCTACCTCGCCGACGCGACCGTCGAGCGGGCGACGACGCTGGAGGACGGTTCCCTGGCGGTGTACCGCGACGAGGGTTCCCCGGCGTTCCGGGTGGGGCCGGTCGCGACGCTGCGGACGAACCCGGAGTACACCACCACGGGCACGGGCCACACCTTCACCCCCAAGGCGATGGTCGACGCCACCACGGTGGTGGGCGCGAACGGGTCGGAGATCTTCGTCGGCCGCATCGACGGCGCCGCCCGGACCGTCGAGGTCCAGGCCCTGGTGCAGCCCGATCAGCCGCTCTCCGACATGGCGCGCGTTCCGTTCGTCGCCGGCGACGGCGCGGTCTACTATTCGGTGGTCACCACCCTCGAACCGAATCAGCCGCAGTATTCCTATCTCGTCGAGGTGGGTTTGCGCGATGCCACGGCCACACCGATCCTCGGAATCGAACTCACCGATGGCGGAAACGGCTATGCCGTTCCCATCGAGGTTCGTTAGAAAACCCTCCGGCCCGCACCCCGTAAGGCTCCGCGGAAAAGGCACGGAGTCCGGTCCTCCGCTCCCCGAGAGCGCGAAGGCCCCCCATCGGGAACACGGTGCGTGTCGCCATCGACCCGCTACGGAACCGACGTGTTCCGATGAAATCCATATCAGAAGAATTCCTCCGGGGAGAAACATGCGTACACGCGCCCTTGGCCTCACGACCGCCCTGATCGCCGCTTTCTCGTTGACGTCCTGTAGCGGCGGACCGCAGGGGACGCCGGAGGAGTTCATCGACTACCTGGCCGCCCAGGGGGTCGGTGAGAAGTACCTGGAGGACGCTCGGCCCGAGGTCGTCGAGCGTGACGGCCGCGAGGTCTATTACGTCAACATCAAGGTCCACAGCAACTGCGACCTCGGCATCGTGGGCGACACGGAGGGCGCCTACTTCGAGAAGGTCGGCATGCTCAACCTGCAGACCGAGACCGGCGAGTACGTCCCGGTGGTCGACATCTCCTCGGAGGGTTCCGAGAGCAGCGACACCATGAGCCTGGGCCGGGTCTGCGGCATGGTGTAGGAAGGCCCGATGGCGAGGGGCCCGGCAGAGAAGAACACCGTGGAGAAGGGCCCGGTGGAAAGGGGCACGGTACAGAGCGCTTCCCTTCGCTCCACGTGCCCTTCACGCAGGCCGCCACCGATGGGGAACGGTCCTCCGCGTCGATCCCTGACCTCTGCACGGGAGAGGACAGGAAACCCCCAGCGCACCGGGCGGCCCGCGCAGGCCACCGCTGATGGGGGCGGTCCCTCCAGGTCGCCCCCTGGCTTCTGCACGGGAGAAAGCAGGGACCTCCAGCGCTCCGAACGGCTCGCACGGGCCGCCGCCGAGCCGGGTGCTCCCGCCGCCCCCGTGCGGGCGCGGGCCGGACGCCCGGCCCGGCCGCCCCTCAGCCGCCGATCGCGGACATGGGCCGGGCGGGCTGGAGGAACCCCGGGTCGTCGATGCCGTGCCCGGGGAACTTGCGGGCGACCGCCGCCGTCCAGCGTTCGGCGATCTCGGCGTCGGTGGCGCCCTCCCGCAGCGGGGTGCGCAGGTCGGACTCCTCGCGGGCGAACAGGCAGTTGCGGATCTGTCCGTCGGCGGTGAGCCGCACCCGGTCGCAGGTCCCGCAGAAGGGCCGGGTGACCGAGCCGATGACGCCGACGGTGGCCTCGCGCCCGTCGGGGAAGGTGTGCCCGAGGACCCGGAAGAGTTCGGCCGGGGCGCTGCCGCGCGTGTCCGGGTCGGCCTCGGCGAGGTCGAACGCGGCCCCGAGCCGGTCGAGGATCTCGTCGGCGGTCACCATGTCGTCGCGCCGCCAGCCGTGCTGGGCGTCCAGCGGCATCTGCTCGATGAACCGCAGCTCGTAGCCGTGCTCGATGCAGTAGCGCAGCAGGTCGGCGGCCTCGCCGTCGTTGACGCCGCGCATGAGCACCGCGTTCACCTTGACCGGGGTGAGCCCGGCCTCGGCGGCCGCGGCCATGCCCTCGATGACGTCGTCGAACCGGCGGCGGCGGGCGAGGGTCTCGAACACGTCGGGGCGCAGGGTGTCCAGGGAGACGTTGACGCGGTTGAGACCGGCCTCGGCCAGGGCGGGGGCCATCCGGGCCAGGCCGATGCCGTTGGTGGTGAGGGCGGTGTGCGGGCGGGGGCGCAGGGCGGCGGTCCCGGCGATGATGGCGGGCAGGCCGCGGCGGAGCAGGGGTTCGCCGCCGGTGAAGCGGACCTCGGTGATGCCCAGGCGGGTGACACCGATGTCGATGAGGCGGAGCAGTTCGTCGTCGGTGAGGAGTTCCGGTTTGGGCAGCCACTCCAGGCCTTCGGGGGGCATGCAGTAGGTGCAGCGCAGATTGCACCGGTCGGTGAGTGAGACCCGCAGGTCCGTCGCCACTCGCCCATAGGAGTCGGCCAGCACGGGCGTCACCCTCTCCAGTCGAAGTCGTCGAGCAGAACGCCACCGGCACCACTCGCGGGATACCCGAAGGGATACCCACCTGTTCAGCCTAGAAGATTCACTTTCGTGTGGAGTAGTCCCGATCACACCCTTTGAACTATTTCGTCGGCGCGCACGAGAGGACCCCGCCGTTTCCGGAGCATCCTCCGGACGCGGCCCCCGCCCCGCCGGGCGAAGCCCCTGCCCCGCCGCCGCCCCCGGGTTCCGTGCCGGAACCGGGACCGGGCACCCTGACCGGGCACGTCACCGACCACGGTGCCGCGTCCAGGAGACGGCGCCGGACGGCCCCGCCCGGGGCTCCGCCGACGGAGCGGGACCGTGTTCTAGGGTGTCGAACGCCACGGGCGACCATCTCCGCGATCGTCGCAGACGCGCAGGCCGATGAGGAGGCAGGACACGGTGATCACCACACGCACATGGGGACTGGCAGGCGGACCGAACGGCTCGGGCAGGCTGGCCGCCCGCGCCTGGGCCCCCACCGAGGGCGAACCCGCCTGGCTGGCCGTCCTGGTCCACGGCTACGGCGAGCACCTGGGGCGGTACGAGCAGGTCGCCGCCGACCTGGTGGCCGCCGGGGCGGTGGTCTACGGCGCCGACCACCGGGGACACGGCGGCTCCTCCGGCGAGCGTGTGCTCATCGACGACTACGCGGAGGTGGTCCAGGACGTGCACCGGGTCGTCACCCAGGCCCGGACCGCCTACCGTTCGCTGCCGCTGGTCCTCATCGGCCACTCCATGGGCGGCCTCATCGCCTCCCGCTACGCCCAGACCCACCCCGGGGAGCTGACCGCGCTGGTGCTGTCCGGCCCCGTGCTGGGCCGCTGGGAGGTGCTGGAGGCGCTGGCCGCCGCCGAGGAGATCCCCGACATCCCCATCGACCCCGCCACCCTCTCCCGCGACCCGGCCGTCGGCGAGGCGTACGTGGCCGACGAGCTGGTGTGGCACGGCCCGTTCAAGCGGACCACGGTGAACGCGATGCTCACCGAGATCGACCGGGGGCTCAAGGCGGGCTCGCTCGGGGCCCTGCCCCTGCTGTGGGTGCACGGCTCCGATGACCGCCTGGTGCCGTTGGCCGGGACCCTCACGGGCATCGAGGCGGTCCTCGGCTCGGACTTCACCGCCCGGATCTTCCCCGGGGCCCGCCACGAGGTGTTCAACGAGACCGACCGCGACGAGGTGATCGGCGAGGTCGTGCGCTTCGCCCACCGCTTCACCGCCTGAGGCGCCCCGCCGCCGGGCCTGGGACCGGCACCGGCCCCGGGCGCTCCTGCTCCTGCCTCCCGCTTCCCGCACGGCCGCGGTCGCGGCTGCGGCCGTGCACAACACCCGGCCCGGCCGCGCTGCCGCCCCACCCCGGCCCCGCCGGTCAGACGTACAGCTGGCCGTGGGGCTGGGCCGGGTGGGCCAGGGTCTCGGCGTAGGCGGCCGCCAGCCGGTCCACGGCGTCGGCGAGCACGTCCGGCGGGCGCGTGTAGGACAGCCGCAGGTAGCGCTCCAGGGTCCCGTCCGACCCGAACACCGGCCCCGCCGCCGGGTGCACCCCGTGCCGGACCGCCGTCGCCGACAGCGCGCTCGCCACCGGCTGCGGCAGCGCCGCCCACAGCACCAGGCCGCCGCCGGGCACGTTGGGCCGCCAGTCCGGCAGCCGGTCGCGCAGCGCCGCCAGCAGGGCGTCGCGGTTGCGGCGCAGCCAGCGGCTGCGTTCGGCGCGGATGCGCATCACGTCGGCCAGCAGGTGGGTGGTGGTGAGCTGGTCCAGCACCGCCCCCGCCAGGTCGAAGCGCTGGCGCACCGCCATCAGCCGGGCCACCATCGGCGGGGTGGTGCGGATCCAGCCCACCCGCAGCCCGCCCCACAGCAGCTTGCCCACCGAACCGACCGTGATGACCCGGCCGTCGGTGTCGTGGGCGGCCACCGGTGCGGGCAGGTCGCCGGAGTCGATGGCCAGCTCGGCCACCGACTCGTCGACCACCAGGTGGGCCCCGGCCCGGCGCGCCTCGCGCACCAGCACCCGCCGTTCGTCGTCGTCCATGAGGGCGCCGGTGGGGTTGTGGAAGTCGGGGATGAGGTAGGCCAGCGAGGGCCGCCACTGGCGGAACGCGTCCACCAGGTACTCCATGTCCCAGCCCTGCGGGGTCACCCCCACGGTGCGCACCCGCGCCCCGCTGCGGCGGACCGCGTCCAGGGCGTGCGGGTAGGTGGGCGACTCCACCAGGACCTCGTCGCCCGGCTGGACCAGCAGGTCCAGGAGCAGGGCCACCCCCTGCTGGGAGCCGTTGGTGACGAAGATCTGCTCGGGGGTGGTGGGCAGTCCGCGTTCGACGTAGCGGCGGGCGATGGCGTGGCGCAGTTCGGGCAGCCCGTACGGGTAGTAGCCGAGGCCGCCCACGTGCGCGGCCAGCTGCTCTGCGGCCCGGAACGCGGCGTCGCGCAGGCCCTCCACCGCCGGGGGTCCGGCCACGCCCAGGTCGATGTGCTCGACGGCCCCGGACAGGAACGGGGACGGGGAGGGGTCCCCCGGGCCGGCGTCGGGCAGCACGGTCCAGCTGCCCGCGCCCTGACGGCTGTCCAGGAACCGGTTGTCGCGCAGCCAGGAGTAGGCGGCGGTGACGGTGTTGCGGCTGACGCCCAGGGCGGTGGCGAGGTCGCGTTCGGCGGGCAGGCGGGTGTTGGTGGGCACCCGGCCGTCCAGGACCAGGCCGCTGACGGCGCGGGCGATGGAGAGGTAGTAGGGGCGTTCCACCGGGGCCTCGCCGATGAGGCGGGCCAGCAGGCGGCCGTTGATCCGGCGGGTGCCGCCGCCGGCCGTGGAACGCTCCGCCGTTCGGAGCACGCCGCCCTGTCGTGACGCCATGGTCGCACTCCCCCGTGCTCGTTTCCGTGGATGTCCGCGCGCCCTCGTGGGGCCACTTTCTGGAATTGGCACTTTGAGTAAGGTGCCACATGGGCCAGGATACCGATGTGGCACCACTGCGGCACGGGGGATCGCGGTGGCGCCGGAAGGTGCCCCGGGTTCCCGGAGGAGTCCGCACCGCCCGATCCGATGATCCCCCCTTTTCCCGAAAGGACGGGTCCGTGGACGAACGGCGCGACCTCGACCCCGCTGAGTCCGGCCCCGGCGGGTTCCGCCCCGAGGGGTCGGAGGGCCCCGGCGCCCCGGCCCCCGCCCCCCGCGCCTCGCCGCTGGGCCGGGTGATGATCACCCCGCTCCTGCCCCGGCCGCGGCTGCGCCGCCTGGTGCGGCTGTACGTCGGCCTGTCCCTGTACGGGCTCAGCATCGCCCTGCTCATCAAGTCCGACCTGGGGGCCATGCCCTGGGCCGTACTGGACCAGGGACTGGCCCTGCGCACCGGGCTGTCCATCGGCACGTGGACGATCATCATCGGGGCGCTGATCATGCTGCTGTGGATCCCGCTGCGGCAGAAGCCCGGGATCGGCACGCTGAGCAACGTGGTCATGGTGGGCGCGACCGCGGACCTGTTCCTGTGGCTGCTGCCCGAGACCGGGACGCTGTGGATCCGCGTCGGCGAGCTGCTGCTGGGGATCCTGGTGTGCGCGCTGGCCACCGGCTACTACATCGGTGCGGCGCTGGGCCCGGGCCCGCGCGACGGGCTGATGACCGGCCTGGCCGAACGGGGGCTGTCGGTGCGCCTGGCCCGCACGGTGATCGAGGTGACGGTGGTGATCACCGGGTTCCTGCTGGGCGGCACGGTGGGTGTGGGGACGCTGGTGTTCGCGGTGGCGATCGGCCCGCTCACCCAGATCTTCCTCCCCCTGTTCCGGATGTCCGAGAACCACCCGGAAACACCGATCCGATCGGGGAACCGGTGACCCCGTAGCCATTAGTTGATCACCACGACATAACTTCTGCCCTGACAAACTCCCCCAATTGACCACATACCGCCCTGCACTCTCCGATGCACGTGCAATTGCGGGTGGCGCACCCCCCGGCGAGGGGGGAAGATGGGGAACCGCGGTGAACGGAAAGGACCGTTTCGGAGCGGCTCCTCTGAGTCGACCTTTGTGTCAGCCCCGACCTGGGCACATACCCGGGTACAGGGGAAGACGGCACGTGGTTGCGAGGGGAGCGGCCGTGATCCGAACGGCGCCCCTGCCCGCGGTGGGCACCGCCCCGCCGGAACGGGCCGGGAGAAGCACCCCGACGGGGCGTGCACACGGGCGTGCGCGCAGCGGGCCGCCACGGAGCACCGCACCACCCCCCGTCCGGAGGCGAGAGTGCCAGCGCCGACCGCAAGGACTCATGACGACGTGTTGGGGGTGAGCCGCGTGCCCGGCTGGATTGAAGACTACGCAATGATCGGCGACATGCAGACCGCCGCGCTGGTCGGGCGCGACGGTTCCATCGACTGGGCGTGTCTGCCCGATTTCGACTCCTCCGCCTGTTTCGCCGCGCTGCTGGGCGACGAGCAGAACGGCAACTGGATCCTGCGCCCCGCCGACGGCGACCCCCGGGCCACCCGGCGGCGCTACCGGGGCGACACCCTCATCCTGGAATCGGAGTGGGACACCGAGACCGGGACGGTCCGGGTCATCGACTTCATGCCGCCCCGCGGCGGCGCCCCGCACATCGTGCGCATCGTGGAGGGGGTCAGCGGCCGGGTCACCATGAGCACGGTCATGCGGCTGCGGTTCGACTACGGGCACGTGGTGCCGTGGATGCACCGGGCCGGGACCGAACTGGTGGCGATCGCCGGGCCCGACGCGGTCTGGCTCAGCACCCCCGTCAGCCTCCAGGGCCACAACTTCACCCACGACGCGACCTTCACCGTCACCGCCGGCCAGCGGGTGCCCTTCGTCATGACCTGGCACCCCTCCCAGGTGGAGGAGTCCGACCACCTCGACGCCGAGAAGGCGCTGTCGCGCACCGAGCGGTTCTGGGAGAAGTGGGTGGAGCAGTGCACCTACGAGGGCCCCTACCGCGAGGCCGTCATCCGCTCCCTCATCGTGCTCAAAGCGCTCACCTACCGGCCCACCGGCGGCATCGTCGCCGCGCCCACCACCTCCCTGCCCGAGGAGATCGGCGGCGTCCGCAACTGGGACTACCGGTACTGCTGGCTGCGCGACGCCACCATCACCCTGGAGGCGCTCATCCGCTCCGGGTACAAGGACGAGGCGCTGGCCTGGCGCGAATGGCTGGTCCGGGCGGTCGCCGGCGAACCCCAGCTGATGCAGATCATGTACGGGATCCGGGGCGAGCGGCGGCTCACCGAGTGGGAGGCCGAATGGCTGCCCGGGTACGAGGCGTCGCGGCCGGTGCGCATCGGCAACGCCGCCGTCGGCCAGTACCAGCTGGACGTGTACGGCGAGGTCATGGACGTGCTGCACCTGGCGCGGCGGCACGGGATCCGCGGCGGCGACTACCTGTGGGGGTTGCAGCGGTCCCTGGTCAACTACCTGGAATGGTGCTGGGACGAACCCGACGAGGGGTTGTGGGAGGTGCGCGGGCCGCGCCAGCACTTCGTGCACTCCAAGGTGATGGCGTGGGTGGCGGCCGACCGGGCGGTGCGCAGCATCGAGGAGTTCGGCAAGGAGGGGCCGATCGAACGGTGGAAGGCCCTGCGGGACACCATCCACGCCGAGGTGTGCGAGTACGGGTACGACCCGCAGCGCAACACGTTCACGCAGTACTACGGCAGCAAGGAGCTGGACGCGGCGCTGCTGCTGATCCCCGAGGTCGGGTTCCTGCCCTATGACGACCCGCGGGTGATCGGGACGATCGAGGCGGTGCGCAAGGACCTGATGGTGGAGGGGTTCGTGCTGCGGTACCGGACGGACCTGGAGAACTCGGCCGACCAGCTGCCGGGGGACGAGGGTGCGTTCCTGGCGTGCAGTTTCTGGATGGCGAACGCGCTGCTGTCGATCGGGCGCCAGGACGAGGCGCGGGAGCTGTTCGAGCGGCTGCTGGCGCTGCGCAACGACGTGGGGCTGCTCGCCGAGGAGTGGGACCCGCGGATCGGGCGGCAGGTGGGGAACTTCCCGCAGGCGTTCAGCCACGTGCCGCTGGTGACGACGGCGCTGAACCTGGCCGACCGGCAGGGCGGCTGGCGCGCCGAGTAGGTGTGCGTGGAGGTGCCCCGCGGCCGGCCGGAAGCGGCCGCGGGGCACCGGTGCGCGCGAGGGCGGGTCTCGACGCACGCCGAGCTGACCGCGGAGCCGATCGGGGCACGGGTGTGCGCGGGGCGGGTCAGGCGGTGAGGGTGGGGTCGGCCCAGACGGGGTAGATGCCGCGGCCGTCGCTCTCCACCTCGATGCGCAGGCGCAGGGCGTCGCGCACGTCGACGTCGATGTCCAGGGTCTCGCCCAGCTTGAGCGTCTCGGTGACCTCGGCCTCGCCGTCGACGTAGACGGTGAAGGTGGTGGTCGCCGAGGCGCTGGAGGTGTCGTCCACGCCGATGGTGGCGGTGAAGGCGGTCCACTTGCGGCCGAGGTTGTAGTCGGCCCAGCCGGTGCAGGTGTCGTTGTACTCCTCGCAGTTGACGGAGATGAGCGCCCGGCTGTAGGCCTGCCCGTCGACCTCGGCGCGGCCGGTCTCCGGTCCCCAGTAGCCGTCCTGGTCGACGATCGGCATCTGGGTGAGCAGGGTGGTGTCTCCTGCCGTCGGGGTGCCGGGGTCGTCGCCGGGGTCGGTGTCCGGCTCGGAGGCGTCGTCCTTGGGGGCGCCGGTGGGCTGGGCGGCCATCGGCGGTGCCTCCTCCGCGGTCTCGGAGGCGGCGGCGGGCGGCTCGGCGGGGTCGTCGGCGGCGACCTGCTGGGCGCCGTCCGACAGGAAGGGCAGGCCGCGGTCCATGACCACGTAGGTGAGGGCGGAGCCGCCGATCATGCAGAGCACGGCCAGGGCGGCCAGGCCGATGAGCAGGGGCTTGCGCGACTTCTTCCCGGGCTTGGGCGGCTCGGGGGCGGGCTGGTGGCCGAAGGCGGGGAAGGCGCCGGTGCCCGTGGGGGGCGGCGGCGGACCCCAGGCGGGCTGGGGCTGTGCGGGCCGGGGTTGCGCGGGCGGCGGGCCGCCGTAGGCGGGGCCGGAGTGCATCGGGCCCGAACGGACGGGGCCGGAACCGGGCGGCGGCATCGGCGGGCGCGCCATGCCGCCGGGCGGGGTGGGACCGCCGGGACGGCCGGGCGGCGGCCCGGCGGGGGCGGGCGGGGCGCTCGGCTGCGAGGGGCCGGAGGTGGGGCGCAGTGGCGCGGGGCGCCCGCGCATGCCGCCGACCGGCCGGTGCGGCATCTCCTCGACCCCGGGGCCGTCCTGGGGCAGGACGGCGGTCGACTCCGTGTCCGAGGACACCGCGGGTGTCCCGGACGCAGGAGTCCGCCCGGCCGCGGGCGTACCGAACGCCGGGGTCCCTGCCGCGGGCGTCCCGGCCCCAGGCGTCCCGAACTCCGGAGCAGGTCCGGCCACGGGTGCCCCGGTCGGCGGGGGCGGCGGCAACACCACGGTCGCGTCCGTGCCCTGCCCGCCGGGAACAGCGGGGACACCCGAGGCCGGTGTGCCGCCGGGGACGGCCGGGGCAGGTGCGCCAGCGGAGACAGCCGGGCCCTGGGCGCCGCCGGAGGTGGCTGCGCCCTGTGCGCCGGGGTGGGCGCCCGGGACCTGCGAGGTGCCGGGACCGGACGGGACACCCGAGGCCGGAGTGCCGACCGAGGCGCCCGGGGGCTGCGGGCCGCCGGGGGGACCTGCGGCAACGCCGGAGGTAGGCGAGAGAACAACCGTCGCATCCATACCCTGCGCACCACCAGCAACAGCCGTGGCCGAAGCATCAGCCGAGGCGGCCGTGCCCTCTGGGGCGCCCGTGCCGGATGGGGCTCCCAGGGCCGGAGCGCCGGTGGGGACACCCGAGGCCGGAGTGCCGACCGAAGCGCCCGAGACCTGTGGGGCGCCGGAGCCGGATGGGACACCGGAGGCCGGAGTGCCGACCGAGGTTCCCGGGGGCTGCGGGCCGCCGGGGGGACCTGCGGCGGCGCCGGAGGTAGGCGAGAGAACAACCGTCGCATCCGTACCCTGCGCACCACCAGCAACAGCCGCAGCGTCGGCCGCAGCGGCCGGGGCCTGCGCGGCACCGGAGGCGGATGGGACGCCCGGGGCTTCTGGGGTTTGCGGGCCGCCAGGGGGCGGCGAGAGGACAACCGTCGCGTCCGTGGCCGACCCGCTACCGGGGGCGTCCGGAGCTGAGGCGGCGGAGGCTTCTGGGGTCTGCGGGTTATCGGAGGCCGGGGCGTCGGGTGAGGCCTGGGAGGCGGGTGGGGGACCGGCGACGGCCGGGCCCTGGGGGAGGCCGTCGGGGGCGGCGGGTCCGGGGAGGACGGCGCTGAAGAGCGAGGCGGCGAACACGGCCGAGGTGCCCGGGTCACCCGCCGGGTCGCTGCCCGGGCCCGTCCAGGGCACGGAGGTGGCCAGGGTGCGCAGCGCGCCCACCCAGGCGGAGGCCTCGGGCCGGTCGGCCGGTTCGGCCGAGAACATCGACACCACCAGGGCGCGGGTGCGCTCGTCGGCGTCGGCGAGCAGCGGCAGCGCCGCGAAGCGTTCGCGCAGCTGCTCCGGGGCGGTCGGCGGGTCCTCGCCGGTCAGGGCGTAGAACGCGACCGCGCCGAACGCGTAGCGGTCGGTGGCCGGGCTGTACTCCCCGCTGAAGATCTCCGGCGCCGCGTACCCCGGCGTGAACCACGGCCGGGCCGTCATGTGCCGGGCCGCGATCCGGCTCAGCCCGAAGTCCACCAGCGTCGCCTGCCCGTCGGCGTCGATCATGATGTTGCCCGGCGACAGGTCGCCGTGCACCACCGGCCGTCTGGACGGCGTGGCCCGCCCCGCGTGCAGCAGGTCCAGCACCTGGGCGACCTGCTCCAGGTACCGCAGCACCTCCCGTTGCCCGCGCTCCCCCTCCTGGGCGTGCTCGGCGCGCCAGTCGCGCAGGTCGAGCCCGTCGACGTGGTTCATCACCAGGTACAGGCAGCGGTCGGTCTGCTCCCCCGCGCGGTCCTGCGGGTGTTCGGGCGCGCCCTCGAAGTGCTCGCGGACCCCCACGACGCCGAGCCGGTTGATGAAGCGCAGCAGTTCCGCCTGTTCGGCCCAGCGGGAGCTCAGTTCGGCGAACTGCGCGGAGTCGGCGGTGATGTCGGCGTTCAGCGCCTTGACCACGACCGGTTCCGTCTGCCCCGCCAGAGTGACCTCGGCGAGGTAGAGGGTCGCCTCGCCGCCGCGCCCCACAGAGCGGACCAGGCGATACTTGTCCGGCTGGGAGTCCGGACCGACGTAGAGACTCAGGCTCACGACTGTGGTACTCGATTCCACGTGGGGGCTGCGACATGGCCCTCGGCGGGGGTTCGGCCTGCGGGCAGGGGGGACCACATTAACGCGGACAACTGTACTCTTACGCCCTGTACGGCCCCATTGGCCGTGAACGGCCGTGGGAGCGGCGTACGGACTCCGGGACGGTGAGGAACGGGAATGGCCGAGGAACGGATTCTGGGCGGCCGCTACCGTCTGCTCTCCCGTCTGGGCCGGGGCGGCATGGGCGAGGTGTGGCGGGGCGTCGACGAGCTCCTGGACCGCCCGGTCGCGGTCAAACTGGTGCGCGCCGAGCGGGGCGAGTCCGACGAGGCCGCCGCCCGGTTCCGCCGGGAGGCGCGGGTGACCGCGCGCCTGGCCGGCCACCCCAACATCGTCATCCTGCACGACTTCGGCCAGGAGTCCGACGGCTCGGTGTACACGGTCATGGAGCTGGTCGCCGGGCGGCCGCTCGCGGACGTGCTGCGCGACTCCTCACCGCTGCCTGTCGAACGCGCCGCCGACCTGATGTCCCAGGCCGCTTCCGGGCTGGGTGCGGCGCACGCCGCCGGGATCGTGCACCGCGACGTCAAGCCCGGCAACCTGATGGTGATCGGCGAGCGGGCCGAACTGTACGGCGGCACCCTGAAGGTCCTGGACTTCGGCATCGCCGCGCTCACCGCGTCGGAGCAGAGCCGCCGCCTCACCCAGACCGGCCGGGTGCTGGGCACCCCCCTGTACATGGCCCCCGAACAGGTGCGGGGCGAGCGGGTGGGCCAGGCGGGCGACCTGTACTCGCTGGGCGCGATCCTGTACCAGATGCTCACCGGCGAGCCCCCGTTCTCCGGCGACGACCCGCTGGCGGTGCTCCGCGGCCACCTGCGCAAGAAGCCGCGCCCGGTGGCGTCCCTGCGCCCCGAGCTGCCCGGGCCGCTGGCGGAACTGGTGGACTCCCTGCTCGCCAAACAGGCCGAGGACCGGCCCGCCTCCGCCGAGGAGGTGCGCGAGCGGCTGTCGCCCTTCGCGGTACCCCGGCCCTCGCGCCCGGTGGTCGGGCCGGAGACCGGGTCGCTGCCGGTCCCCGAGACCCGCCCCTACACGAAGGTCGCGCCGACCCGCAGGCACACCGAGCGGGCCCCCGACCGGAGCCCCGCGCGGGCCGATGACCGGGGCGGTGAACGGGGTGACCGCCGGGCCGGTGCCCGTGCCGACGAGCGCGCCGACGACCGGTCGGCGCTGCGTTCGCTGGTGGCGCGGGCCCAGGAGACGGCGGGCGAGGGCCGGTACGCGGAGGCGGCGGCGCAGCTGCGTCCGCTGCTGCCCCGGCTGCGCACCGCGTTCGGGCCCGACGACCCCGAGACGCTGCGGGCCCGGCGCCGGGAGGCCTACCTGACGGGCAAGGGCGGCGCGTACGCGCGGGCGGCGGAGTCGATGGAGGCGCTGCTGCCGGACATGCTGCGGGTGCACGGCCCCCGCCACCCGGAGACGCTGACGGTGCGCTACTACCTGGCGACCAACGCGGGCCGGGCGGGCGACCACGCCAAGGCGGCGCGGGTGCACGCCGAACTGCTGCCGGACCTGGCGGCCATCTACGGCTCCGACACCGAGCGTGTGCTCACCACCCGGCTGTACCTGGCGTTCGAGACCGGGGAGGCGGGCGAGCCGGACCGGGCGGTGGAGGTCCTTGAGGGGCTGATCCCCGAACTGGAGCGGGTGCTGGGCGAGGACCACCCGACGACGCTGCGGGCCCGCCACTACCAGGCCGCCTACCTGGGGCACGCGGGCGACCCGGCGGAGGCGGCCCGGCGGTACCGCAAGCTCGTGGCCCGGCACGTTCGGCTGTTCGGGGAAGAGGACCCGGAGACCGTGCGCGTGGCCGCCCACCTGCGCCGCTGGCACGCGCTGGCCAAGCGGGACCGGCCCAAGGCCTGAACCCTCGCACGTCCATGCCTTCGATCGCGGGTCCTCATCGACGAATTGTGTCGTTCCACCCCTGACCGGTGCTCTTCATCTCTATCGTCAGGTCGCATGGAACGCGATAAGGCCGTGCCGCCGCCGGGTCTCGTGCTGCTTCTCGGGATCGAAGTCGGCCTGGACGAGGACGTCCTCTCGATCAGGGATCCCGCCCTGCACACCCTCACCGTTGAGCATCTGCCGACGACGGTGGAGTTGGGGGCCGCGCTCATCCCTGCCCCCACCCTCGTCGGGGAGAACGAGGACGACCACCTCAGACTGGAAGTCCTTCGTCCTTCGGGGAGCGCGGCGCTGAGTCTGAGCGATGCGCTGACAAGCTCGGCTCCCCATCGGAACCGGCTGTGGGCCCGCACTCTACGAGTGGTGGTCGACGAAATCGGTATCTGGCAGGTCTCCGCCAGAGTCGGGGAGGCGCAGGCCCACCGACCGCTCAACGTGGTGACGGGGGGCGGGAGCTGATGCCGCCGCGTTTCACAGACCATCTGCGCGCGAGGATGCGGCGAAGGCGTATCACCGAGGAGGACGTCCGGACCGTTCTCCAGCGTCCGATGGACGAGGTCTACGACCCCGAGAACCGTTCCTACAAGCTGTACGGGCGGACCACGGACGGGCGCAAGATCTACATCGCGATCAAAGACACGACCTTGGGTACGGACAACCCTGTGATCAAGAGTGTGGTGGAGGTAGGTTGACTTGCATGGCAGCGGACACAGGCCGGAACATCACCATCGACCAGGAAGCCGATGCCGGATACCTGACCCTCGATGACAGCCCGGTGGAGAAGACCGTCGATCACGGGGGCTTCCTCATCGACCGCTCTCCCGGCGGCCGACCGGTCGGCGTCGAGGTACTCACCCTCCAACGCCCTCTCGACACCGAGGCCGTGATGGAGGCGCTCACCGAGGATGGGGCGGTTGTGGACGCGGAGATCCGGTACTGGGTCGAATCGTTCGCCGCTCAGATCCGAGACCTGGACGATCGAGTCCCGGCACCGGTGCCAACGCTGCGTAACCGGCCTGAACGATCGCGTTGGGGTTCCACGCCCCCTCTGGAAGAGACGCCATTCCTGACCGTCGCCGAGGTCGCCACGATCATGCGGGTGTCGAAGATGACGGTGTATCGCATGGTGCATTCCGGTGTGCTGCCCGCCATAAGGGTCGGCCGTTCCTACCGTGTGCCCGAACGGGCAGTTCACGACTACCTTCGGGAGGCGAGTGCCGACCTTCGGGCACTCGGCTGATCGTCTGCCCTCACGCCGTTGGGGGTGTCCGTTCGGGGGTCGATCGACCGGAACGGCCGTGGATGTCGCCGCCGAACGCTAATGTTCTGGCCATGGCCACCAAGGACCTCAACGAAATCATGGAAGCCGGGTGGGCGAAGGCCCTGGAACCGGTCGCACCGCAGATCACCGCCATGGGTGACTTCCTCCGGCAGGAGGTCGCCGAAGGGCGTACCTACCTGCCCGCCGGCGAACACGTCCTGCGCGCGTTCCAGCAGCCGTTCGACGACGTGCGCGTGCTCATCGTCGGGCAGGACCCCTACCCCACGCCCGGCAACCCGGTGGGGCTGAGCTTCTCCGTCGCCCCCGGCGTGCGGCCGCCCGCGAGCCTCAAGAACATCTACAAGGAGATGAACGAGGACCTGGGTCTGGAGATCCCCAAGACGGGCGATCTCACCCCGTGGACGGAGCAGGGCGTGCTGCTGCTCAACAGGGTCCTGACGGTGCAGCCCGGTTCGCCCGCCTCCCACAAGGGCAAGGGCTGGGAGGCCATCACCGACCAGGCCATCCGGGCGCTGGCGGAGCGGGGCGGGCCGCTGGTGGCGATCCTGTGGGGGCGCCAGGCGCGCGACCTGCGGCCGCTGATGCCGGGGGTCCCGTGCGTGGAGTCGGCGCACCCGAGCCCGATGTCGGCGCGGAACGGGTTCTTCGGATCCAAGCCGTTCAGCCGGACGAACGCGATGCTGGAGGAGCAGGGCGCGAAGCCGGTGGACTGGAGCCTGACCTAGCAGCCCGCGCTCTCGCGCACATCCCCCATCACCCATACCCCTGTTGACCTGCGGACTCGGCACCGACCCCCGGTGCCGGGTCCGACCCGTGTTCCGCCCCCGACGACGGAAAGGTCCCCCCACGTGGCCAAGAAGCTCTCCTACGCGGATGCCCTCAAGATCCTTGGCAAGAAGGACTCCGACGCCTGGGACCTCGCCGAGCGGCTCGCCGACGGCGGCCTGGGCCTGCTCGGGGTCCCCGACCTGTTCGGGCTGCGCGGCCTGCTCGTGAGCAAGGGCCGCGAGGCCGTGGAGGGCATCCGCGAGCACCTCCGGGGCCAGAGCCGCCTGACCCGCACCGAGCGCATCCTCGCCGCGGAGCGCATCCTCGCGGCGGTCGCCTTCCTGGAGGCCCTGGACGAGGTCTGGGAGGCCGCCGGCGCCCCGCTCTCCCTGGCCGAGCTGGGCCTCTCGGAGGAGGACCGGGCCGCCCTGTTCGAGCCCCTGCTCTCCCCCGGCCGGCCCGGCCGGGTCGCCCTCCCCTACCGCTGGAACCTCGACACCTCCCGGCGGGCCCTGGAGGCCGCCCCGCCGGAGGGCACCGACCCGCCCGAGGCCCCCGGGGCGCACGCACGCGCGTCCCGGGCGGAGGAGCCTGCCCGGCAGGAGTACTTCTTCGGCCTGGCCGAGGCCTTCCAGAACGCGGTGCCGCGGGTGGCCGCCGCCCGCGAGCACGGTCTGGACTCCCCCGCCCACCCCCTGCTGGTGGCCGTGGGCCGGGACCTGGGCCTGCGGTCGGCCGAACGCTACGAGGAGCTGCACCGCGCCCTCGCCGTCGACGTCCCCGAGTTCGCCCTGTGGGCGCACCAGCTGGAGCACCAGCGGACCCGCGCCGCCGTCGACGACGGCCTGAGCGAGCTGCGCCGCCTGCTGGCCACCGTGGCCTCGGACCGCCCCGTGGACCGGCGCCGCGAGGAGCTGTTCGCCGCCCACCGCGCGGTGCTGGAACGCCCCGTGCTGCGCGCCTCCGACGTTCCGCCCGGGCTGGTGCTGCCCTCGCTGGCCGAGGCCTACATCCCCCCGCGCGGGCGCATCGCGACCATCACCGCCAACGCGGTCCCCTCCTCCGAGCAGTGGTGGTCGCTGTACCCGCCGGTCGACGACCTGGGCTCGTTCATCGCCGCCCACCTGACCCACCCCGACGCCACCGACCGCCCGACGGTGGTGCTGGGGCACCCGGGGGCGGGCAAGTCCAAGTTCACGGAGGTGCTGGCGGCCCGGCTGCCCGCCTCCGACTTCCTGCCGGTGCGGGTGGAGCTGCGTTCGGTCAGCCCCAACTCGCCCATCCACATGCAGATCGAGGAGGGCCTGGCCGCCGCCCTGCACACCCGCGTCTCCTGGCGCGAGCTCGCCGACTCCGCCGACGGGGCCCTGCCCGTGATCATCCTGGACGGGTTCGACGAACTCCTCCAGGCCACCGGTGTCGACCGCTCCGACTACCTCGAACGCGTCCAGGAGTTCCAGCAGCAGCAGGAGGCCATGGGCCTGCCCGTGGTCGTCATCATCACCACCCGCACCGTCGTCGCCGACCGCGCCCGCTTCCCCCAGGGCACCACCGTCATCAAGCTGGACCCCTTCGACGAGCCGCGGATCGGCCGCCTGGTGGGGATCTGGAACCGGGCCAACGCCCGGACCGCGGACACGAACAGGGCCGTGGGCGCGAACGGGGACGGGAACGCGAACGGGGACGGGAACACGAACGGCGCCCTGACCACCGAGGCGGTGCTGCGCTACCGCGACCTGGCCGAACAGCCGCTGCTGCTGATGATGCTGCTCATCTACGACGCCGAGGACGGCGCGCTGCGCCACACCGACCGGCACCTCACCCACGGGGAGCTGTACGAGCGCCTGCTCACCATGTTCGCCCGCCGGGAGGTGGACAAGCACCACTCCGGCCTGGGCCGGGACGACCTCGCCGAGGCGGTGGAGGGCGAGCTGCGCCGCCTGGAGGTGGCGGCGCTGGCCATGTTCACCCGGCGCAAGCAGAACGTGAGCGCCGAGGAGCTGGACGGCGACCTGGCGGTGCTGCTGCCCGACGCCGCCCTGGACCCGGACGACGCGGGGCTGCACGGCCGGATCGACCCGGCCCACCAGGTGCTGGGCCGGTTCTTCTTCGTGCACGAGGCGCGGGCCAGGACCGGGGACGGGACGGCGAGCACGTTCGAGTTCCTGCACGCCACCTTCGGCGAGTACCTGGTGGCGCGGACCGTGGTGGCGGCGCTGGAGGAGCTGGACGCCTCGCGTTCGCGGACCTCTCGGCGGCGCGGCCGGGCGCGGCGGATCGACGACGGGGAGCTGTACGCTCTGCTGTCGTTCGCGTGCCTGCCGGGGCGGGAGAAGGTCCCGGACTTCCTGGAGGAGCTGCTGGAGCGGCGGTTCGCCGAGGACCCGGGGCTGCGCGGGGACTACGCGGACCTGCTCGTCGAGCTGTTCCGGGAGGCGCCGTTCCCGGCGGCCAACCGCTCCTACACCGAGTTCGAGCCGGCGCGGCTGCCGGTCACCGTCCGGCAGGCCAACTACACGGCGAACCTCGTCGTGCTGCTGGTCCTGGTGCGCGAGGTCGACGACCCGGTCGACCTGCGGGAACTGTTCCCGGAGCCGGCGCTGCAACTCACGGAGTGGCGCAACCTCGTGGGTGTGTGGCGCTCCCTGGACAGCCCCGAATGGTTCAGCATGCTGAACACCGTACGCGCGCGCCACCTGGGATCCTGGAATCGCGAGGAAAGCCACAGCCTGCTCACCCGGGAGACCGGAGACCCCGTGAACATCGGTGAGTGCATCGGGTTCGAGCTGTACATGGATCTGGAGGTCCCCCCGGACGTCTACGACCCCTACCAGATGACGATCGCGTTCGACCGGACGATCTCCCGGATGCTGCGCTCCACCTCCATGCGCGTCAACGGCAGCGGGGCCCGAACCCTGTTGGGCCTGCTCCCCTATTTCAGCGAGGTCCACGGCGACCTGGGAGCCTGGTTCCTGGACCCCGACGGCGACAGCGCCTGGCTGGAGCCGCACGAGATCCTGAAACTGCGCCTGGCCGCGCCCCACGTCGACCCCGAGGGCCGGCTGAAGTCCTACCGCCGCATGCTCACCTCGACCCAGCTGGGCAGGTTGGAGCTGATGGTGCTGCGGCAGGCGGCCGAGGACCTGCGCTGGCCGGGCGGCGGGGACGACGCGGAGTACTCGCCGCTGCGGCGCATGGTCCGGGAGTACCTGTCCGGGGTCGACTCGGTCGTCACCGGGAACCGGCTGATGAAGGACTCCGTGGCCCCCGTGCTGGCGCTGTTCCCCTCGGGGTTCCTCCCGGACGAGCTGGTGAGGCGGATCATCGCCATCGTCGACCAGGAGAACCCCCAGCGCGGGAGGCGCCAGCGGACCCCCGCCCACCTGCGCTGACGGGACGGCCCCGGACCCGGACCCGTTGTCCCGGCACGCGGGACGGCGGCCCGGGTGGCGGCGCGCACAAGCCGGGAGGGTGCGCGAGGGCCGCCCCACGGCGGATGCGGGTCGGGACGGCCCGCCCAGCACGAGGAGTCCCCGCCCTCCGGGCCGTTCGGCGGACGGGGCCGTCACCCGGCCCGGCCCGGCCCGCCCGCGCCAGGCGGGCGGGCGGGCGGGAGCGCTCAGCGGGTGGCGGCCGCCGTCACCCGTTCCACCAGGGCGGGCAGCACTTCGCCGATGGAGTCGTGCACGACCGCCGACGCGAAGTCGTCGTAGGGCGTCTCCTCGCCGTTGACGATGACCAGGGACGCCCCCGCCATCATCGCCATGTCGCACAGCCCCGCCACCGGGTGGACCGTCAGCGACGTGCCCACCGCCAGGAACACGTCGCAGTCGCGGGTGGCGTGCGTCGCCGCCAGGATGACGTCCGGGTCCAGGTTCTGGCCGAACGAGATCGTGTCCGACTTCTGGATGCCGCCGCAGGCCGTACAGCGGGGGTCGGACTCCTCGTCCAGCCGGGCCAGCACCTCGGGGGTGGGGGTGCGCCGCCCGCAGGACATGCACCGCACCCACAGCATCGTCCCGTGCACCTCGACCACCCGCTCGTCGGGCACCCCGCCGAGCTGGTGCAGGCCGTCGATGTTCTGGGTGATGAGCGCGCGCAGCCGCCCGGTGCGGTCCAGGTCGGCCAGGGCGCGGTGGGCGGCGTTGGGCTCGGCGCCCCACACCCGGTGGGCGCGGCGCTGGGCCCACACCTGGCGCCGGACGTTCACGTCGCCCATGTAGATGGTGATGTCGGACTGGGCCTGGGCGTCGGGGTCGGTGGTCCACACGCCGTGCGGTCCGCGGAAGTCGGGGATGCCGGAGTCGGTGGACACTCCGGCGCCGGTGAGGACCGTGATGCGGCCGGCCGCCTCCAGGAGTTCGGCGGCCCGCTCGAACGCCTGGGGATCGGCGAACGCTGTGGAGTCTGCTGTCATCGCGGCCCTACCTCAATCTTGCGGCGACTTGGTGTCGGCTTTCCCTCGGCTTGGTGGTGGGCGGCCCCGTACACCCCTTGCACACCCTAGCCTCGGAAAGCACACCAGGGCGCGCAGGACCGACACCCCCTCGATGCACACGAGAAGGGCAAAGGGTGCGAAAATCAACACGATCATGAAGCAGCCGTCCTACATCCTCGTGGTCAACGGGACCAAGGTGCAGCGCCCTGTGTTTCTGCTGGGTGCTCCCCACTCCGGTGTCCCCGAGATCGCCCGCGCCCTGTCCCGCGCACCCGGGTTCCATATGAGCGCGGGTTCCTCGGGTGTGCTCAACGCCGTCTACGCCGTCGCCCGAAGACCCTCGCTGGCCTTGGAGAAGGTCGCGGGCACCGCCAGCCTGCTGCGCGAGGCGTACGCGGAGTCGTGGCAGCTGACTCCGCTGACCTGCCCGCGCTGTGCGGGGCGGTGGGAGCGGGTGCCCGCCAACGCCGCCGCCGAACCCTGCGAGCACAGCCCGGAGGTGAGCCGGTACGGGGACGCCAGCCCGGACCTGCTGTTCAGCGCCAGGGCGCTGCACGCGGCCTTCCCCGACGCGCTGTTCGTGCAGATCATCCGGGACGGGCGGGACGCCATCGCGGAGATGCTGGACGACGAGCGCTCACTCGCCTGGCTCAAGCCGAGCTTCATGAAGCTGGACCACGAGTTCCCCAACCACTTCTTCGGGCTGGAGGACTCCTCCGACCTGGAGACGTTCGGGGAGGGGTCGCTGGAGGCCAAGTGCGCGATGCGCTGGCGGGGCGCGGTGCGCATGTCGGCGGCGCTGCGCCGCGACATCGACACCGACCGGCTGCTGACGCTGCGCTACGAGGACCTGCACGGCGGCGAGGTGCAAACCGCCAAGAAGCTGCGGGAGTTCACCGGGGTGCGGGTGTCGGCGACGGAACTGCTGATCGAACGCTCCTGGCGGGTGGGGACGTGGCGGGACCGGCTGTCCCGGGACCAGCACGCGGACGTGGTGGAGGTGGCGGGGCTGGAGCTGTCCCGCCTCGGCTACCTGTGACCTGAACCGTGCCCTGATCGTTCGGGCCCGGCTCAGGGCGCGCCGTGGGCGGTGACCAGGGCGTCGGCCGCCGCCCGCGCGGTGCGGACGGCGTCGGGCACACCGGTGACAGTGCGGGCGAGGACGGCCCCCTCGTGCAGCATGGTGAGGGAGTCGCCGAGCGCTTCGGGGTCACGGGCTCCCGTCCGGCGGGCGAGGTCGGCGTACAGGGCGCGCAGCCAGCGCTTCTGTTCCTGGACCACGGCCCGGCCGGGGTGGTCGGGGTCGGCGATCTCGGCGTGGGCGTTGACCATGGAGCAGCCGCGCGGGCTCTCCCGCGCCACCCACTCCTCCAGGGCGTCGAACGTGGCGGCGACGCGTTCGCGCGCGGTGGCGGCGGACTCCAGGCGCGATTCCAGGTGGGCGCGCCAGCGGGCGTCGCGGGCGCTCAGGTAGCGGGCGACCAGGGCGGACTTGGAGCCGAACCGGTCGTAGATGGTCTTCTTGGTGACCTCGGCGCGTTCGGCGATGAGCTCCATGCCGACGGTGTTGATGCCGCGGGAGTAGAACAGCTCCTCTGCGACGTCGAGGATGCGGCGGGCCGCCGGGGTGAGCGGACGGTCGGCACGGTCGGCGGTACCAGCGGCGGCGCGGGTCCCGGTGGCGGTCATGGCTCCCCCTGCGGGTTGCGGATGAACGAGTACTACATCGCGAGTATACCGACCGGTGTGTTTACCTGGGGGCGACGGATGCACACGAGACGTTCGGAGGTCGGCGGATGCGACGCTCGTTCGCCCCGGTCCTGCTCGCCGCGGGCCTGGTGGTGATGTGGAGCTCGGGGTTCGTGGGGGCCGAACTCGGCACCCGGCACGCCCCCGCAGAGACCCTGCTGGCCTGGCGGTTCCTGGCGATCGCCGCCCCGCTGGCCGCCTGGGCCCTGTGGACCCACGTGCGGTCGCGGGACACACGGCCGCCGGAGCCCGACCCGCGGACGGCCCTGCCGCCGGACGGGCGGCCGCAGGGTGAGGCGCCGGAGCCCCGCCCGCGGGACAGACGGCGGCCGGCCACCGGGACGGGCACAGAACCGCCACCGGACGCGCGACTACGGGGTGGGTCACCGGAACCCCGCCCGCAGGACGCGCGGCCGCGGGCCGCCGGGCCGGGCGCCGGACCGCAGACGGAGCCCCGCCCGCGCGGCGGACGACCCCGGGGCGAACAGGTGCGCGGCGCCCGGTCCGTGGCCGGGCGGATGACCGGGCGGGACGTGGCCGGGCACGCCGCCGTGGGGGCACTCGCCCAGGCCGGGTACCTGTACGGGGTGTTCGCCGCGGCCGGGGCGGGGGTGGCCGCCGGGACGGTCGCGCTGATCGCGGCGCTGCAACCGCTGGTGGCGACGGCCCTGGCGGTACCGCTGCTCGGGGAGCGGGTCCGGCCCCGGCAGGTCGCCGGGCTGGCGCTGGGCCTGGCCGGGGTGGGCCTGGTGGTGGGCGCCGACCTGCGCACGCCCGGCGCCGCTCCCTGGTGGGGGTACGCGCTGCCGGTGGGGGCGATGCTGTCGCTGGTGGCGGCGACCCTGCTGGAGCGGCGGCTGCGGCCGGGCGGGTCGGCGGTGCAGGCGCTGGCCGTGCAGTGCGGGGTGAGCGCCGTCCTGTTCACCGCCCTGGCGGCGGGGACGGGGAGGCTGGCCCCGCCCGCCGACCCCGGGTTCTGGGCGGCGGTGGCCTGGGTGGTGGTGCTGTCGACCGTCGGCGGCTACGGCCTGTACTGGGCGGCCCTGGCGCGGTTCGGGGTGGCCCGGGTGTCGGCGCTGCTGTACCTGACGCCGCCGACGACCCTGCTGTGGTCACTGCTGATGTTCGGCGACCCGGTCGGCGCGGCCGCCCTGGCGGGCCTGGCCGTGTGCGCGGCGGCGGTCGCCCTGGTGGCGGGTTCCGGCCGCGGTACCGGCGGCACCGGCCGTGCCCGGCCCGCGGCGCTCAGGCGGGCGAGCGCTCACGCAGGTCACCGGGGTCCTCCGAGGCCGGGGCCGCGGTGACACCCGGTCCGGACGACTCCTCGATGCTCTCCAGCATCTCCCGGGTCTCGTCGTCCTCCTCCAGCTCCGCGGCGTCGTGGACGTCCGGGACGACCGCGGTGCACACGATCTCCACCAGCGCGTCGGGGTCCATCAGGTCGGTCACCCCGAGCACCGTCATCGGCGGGTAGTGGCGGCCCATGTGGCGGCGGTACACTGACCCGATGGTGTTGCTGCTGACCCGGTACGAGCGCATGGCGGTGGTGTAGATGCGCATGTCCACCACGTGCGCGGGTTCGGCCCCGGCGGCGCGCAGCGCCTCCACCACGTTGCCGAGCGCGCGGTCGAACTGCTGGACCACGCCGTCCCCGGTCACCACCCCGTCGGAGCGGCGGGCGGTCTGGCCGCCGATGTAAATGACCCGGCCCGGTGTCACCACCAGGGCGTGGGCGTACCCCACGGGGTCGGCGAGGGTCAGCGGATTGACGATCTGGTGCGGTGTGCGGTCCACCGGCGGGGCCCTTCCGGTCACGGGTCGGCCCACCGGCCGCGTTCGGGCGGGCTCCCCCACTGGGGGTGGCTCGGACGGGCGGCTACGATGAGCACATGTCGATCACTTTCCTGCTGTCCGCGTTCGCCCTCGTCGCGGTGCTCGCGCTGTTCGCCGCCATCTTCATCGGCGGCATCGTCTACGTCGTGCGCATGAAGCGCCAGGGCACCGAGGCCACCCTGCTGGGCGCGCGCAAGCGCCGCGAGCTGCGGCAGGGCTAGGGCCGCGGGGCGGCGGCGGTCAGTCGCCGTCGAACTCGTCGGGGTCGGGGCCGGTCCTGGTCCCGTTGTCGAGCGCGGCGATGCGGTCCATCTCCTGGTCGGTGAGCTCGAAGTCGAAGATGTCGAAGTTCGCGCGGATGCGCTCGGGCGTCGCCGACTTGGGGATGACCACGTTGCCGAGCTGGATGTGCCAGCGCAGCACCACCTGGGCGGGCGTGCGCTCGTGGTCCTCGGCGATCCCGATGATGGTGTCGTCGGTGAGCAGGCGCCCGTGCGCGAGCGGGCTCCACGCCTCGGTCACGATGCCGTTGGCGCGGTCGAACTCGCGCAGCCGCGACTGCGACAGCAGCGGGTGCAGCTCGATCTGGTTGACCATGGGCGTGATGCCGCCCTCCTCCATGACCCGCTCCAGGTGCGGGACCTGGAAGTTGGACACCCCGATGGCGCGGGCCCGGCCCTCGGCGTACAGGTGCTCCAGCGCCTTCCAGCTCGGAACGTAGAGGTCGCGGGCGGGCAGCGGCCAGTGGATCAGGAACAGGTCCAGGGTCTCCAGGCCCAGGCGTTCCAGGCTGGCGTCGAAGGCCCGCAGGGTGGCGTCGAAACCCTGGTCGGGGTTGGCGAGCTTGGACGTGACGAACAGGTCCTCGCGCTCGATGCCCGAACGCCGCAGCGCCTCGCCCACACCGCGTTCGTTGCCGTAGGCGGCCGCGGTGTCGATACTGCGGTAGCCGGCCTCCAGCGCCGTGGTGACCACGTCGACCACCCGGTCGTCGGGTACCTGCCACACGCCCAGGCCCAGCTGCGGTATGCGCAGCCCGTTGTTGAGCGTGAGCTCGGGAACCGTCATCGTCCTCATCGCCGTCATCCCCCGTCGGCCCACAACGCCCTCGCCGCCCGCCGAAGGGCCGTCGGCGGGCCCGCGGCCTCCCCCAGGCCGCACACTTGGCATACTGCCACGGCGGACCGGTCGCGCTCCGGTGGCTGCACCGCCGCCGTACGGGCTTTTTACCCGGGAGGCCGCTGATCGCACCGCCGATCCGGCGGAGAACGTCATCGAACGGCAGTGCCGGGCGCCCGAGATCCAAGCTCAGACGGCATGCAGGCGCCTTCCGAGAGGCGGCGGACCGCACCGGGCGGCGACAATGCACGGGTGTGCCCGGCGGTCCGCGGCCACGCGGGCAGGGCCCGCCGTGCCGACCGGCGGCGGGTCGCGGGCGTGCGGTACCGGCCGGTGGCGATGGGAGGGGCGGATGGGGCGGGAGCGGCGGGCCGCGGTGGGTGCGGAGCTGATGCGGGACCGTGCCGCGCTGGTGGAGCGGATCGTGGCCGAGGTGCACGCGGAGGTGCCCGCCTACCGGGCGCTGCACGGGTCGCAGCTGGCCGAGGTGCGGGCGATCACGGCGTGGCTGGTGACCCGTTCCCTGGAGCTGTGGGTGGCCGGCGCGAAACGGCTGACCGCGGAGGACGTGGAGCGGCTGCGCGGCATCGGCCGCAGCCGGGCGGCCGACGGCCGGTCGATCGGCGCGGTGGTGCGGGCGCACCGGGTGGGATCGGTGGCGGCGGTGCGGGCGGTGGCCGAGTACGCGGGCGACAGGCTCGACACCGCCGACGTGTTCGCTCTGAGCGAACTGTGGATGACCTCCATCGACCAGATCTCCGAGAGCCTGGCCGCCGGGCACGCCGAGACCGCCCGCCGGATGGACGCCGACCTGGAGCGGGCGCGGCGCGCCTTCCTGGACGACCTGCTCATCGGCCGCCAGGCCTCGCGCGGCGCCATCCGCGACCGGGCCCGCACCCTGGGCATCGCCCCGCCGGACCCGGGCGTGCTGGTGGTGGCCGAACCGGTCGGCGACGAGGGGCCGGTGACGGCGTCGAGCGCCCTGGAGCTGGCGGCCCGGGTGGAGCCCGCGGGCGGCGAGCCCCTGGTGACCACCCGGTCCGGGCGGGTGGTGCTGCTGCTGGCCCCCGACGACGCCGACCGGGCGGCGCGGGCGCTGGACGGCGGAACCTGGCGGGGCTGCGTCCCGGCGGCGCGGCCGCTGGCGGACGTGTCGGCGGCCTACCGGCTGGCCGACGGGGCGCTGGAGACGGCGCCGCCGCACGCGTTCGGGTCCGCCGGGTCCGGAGGATCCGGCGGGCCGGGCGGGCTGCTCGGCGAGGCCGACGCCTGTGTGCTGGCGCTGCTCAACGGCGGCCCGATCACCCCCGACGCGGTGCGCCGGGCGGTGCTGGGGCCGCTGCTGACCGAGTCGGGCGCGCACCTGCTGGAGACGCTGCGGGCGTACTTCCGGGAGGGTGCGGCGACCGTGGCCGCCGACGCCCTGCACATCCACGCCCAGACCCTGCGCTACCGGCTGCGCCGGGTGCGGGAGCTGACCGGGCACGACCCGCACCGGCCGTGGTCGCGGTTCGTGCTGGAGACGGCCTGCGCGATCGCCCCCTGACCGGGGGTCGGGGGTCACTCCAGGGGCCGCCCGATGACCTGGTCCCGGTAGGCCTGGAACTCCTCCCAGGATTCCCCGCCCCCCTCGTCGGAGAGGAACTCCCCGTCGGAGCAGTCGACGGCGCGGCAGTCCAACAGGTGGGCCAGGGAGAGGGCGGTGGACACGACGTCCCCGCCGCCGCGGATGTGGAGCATGATGCTCTCGACCGGGTCTTTCGTTCCCATGTTCAGTTCCATCGACCATCCGGACCGCTCGTCGCGGAGCAGGCCCCATGCGGGATCGGACAGGTCCGCACCGGGAAAGGCGGAGCGGATCCTGCCCAGGACCTCGGACACCGGGCCGATCGGCGAAACCTCGTAGTCATCGGGCAGGCCGGCGACGGACACGGCGTCGTTCGGAAAGCGCATCAGCAGGACGTCCCAGCTCACGGGGTCTCCTCGGTCCGGGGGTGGAGGTACGGGCCGACCGTAGCGGGCGGGTACGACGGACGGGCTCGGGCCGCTGCCCCGGTGGGGCGGCGGGTCGGCCGAGCGGGTGCGGCAAACCGAATCGGCCGGGGAGATCCCCGGTGGGCGGGTCCGGGCCGGTGGAGCGGGACCCGGTGGGGCGGGACTCGGTGGGGCGGCAGGGCGGGTGCGGCAGACCGGACCGGCCGGGGAGGTCCCCGATGAACGGGTCAGAGCCGGTGGGGCGGCAGGGCGGGTGCGGCAGACCGGATCGACCGGGGAGATCCCCGGCGGGCGGGTCCGGGCCGGGGACCCGGTGGGGCGGCGGGTCGGCCCAGCGGCCGGGCGAGTACGACGGGGCCGGTGTCCGGAAGCGGCCGTGGGCGCGGCACGTGGGTGGGTAGGAGTCAGGGGTCCCCGCAGCCGCACCCCGAAAGGCCCGGTATGTCCGCCTCCCCTCCACAGCTGCACGGCCCCGCGTTCGAGGCCGACCCGCACCCCGCCTACCGGTGGCTGCGCGAGCACTCCCCCGTGCACCGCGTGGACCTGCCCGGCGGGGCGTGGGCGTGGATCGTCACCCGGTACGACGACGCCAGGGCGGTGCTCGCCGACCCCGACATGCTCAAGAGCCCGCACGCCGGCAACGAGGTCTGGCGCAAGGCCGGGCTCGGGCTGCCCTACGACCACCGGCCCTCGCTGATGCTCAGCATGGTCAACGTGGACGCCCCCGACCACACCCGGCTGCGCAGGGCGGCGGGCGCGGCGTTCACCCCGCGGCGGGTGCGGACGCTGGTGGAGCGGGCCGAGCGCGTCACCGCCGGCCTGCTGGACCGGATCACCGCGGACGGCGCGGGCGAGGCCGACCTGGTGCGGGACCTGGCCTACCCGCTGCCCATCACGATCATCTGCGACATCCTGGGCGTGCCCGAGGCGGACCGGGCGGAGTTCCACCGGCAGGCCGCGGTCATCGACTCCTCCTCGTACGAGGAGATGGAGGCGATCGCCGCCACCACCGACTGGTTCGACTCCTACCTGGGCTCCCTGGTGGACACCCGGCTGGCCGCGCCCTCCGACGACCTGCTGGGCGACCTGGTGGAGGCGCACCGGCGCGGGGAGATGAGCCGCGACGAGGTCACCTCGGCCGCGTTCCTGCTGCTGGTGGCCGGGCACGAGACCACGGTGGCGCTCATCGGCAACCTGTTCCACCTGCTGCTGCGCCACCCGGAGCAGCTGGAGCGGCTGCGCGCCGACCGGGACCTGGTGGGCCCGGCCATCGAGGAGGCGCTGCGGATGGAGAGCCCCTTGCAGAACGCCACCTGGCGGTTCCCGCGCGAGGCGACCACCGTGGGCGGGGTGGAGCTGGCGGCGGGCGAGCCGGTCCTGGTGTCGCTGCTGGCGGCCGGGCGCGACCCGGCCCGGTACGCGAACCCCGACGCCTTCGTGCCCGAGCGGGGCGAGGCGCACCTGGCGTTCGGGCACGGCGCCCACTTCTGCATCGGGGCGCAGTTGGCCCGGATGGAGGCGCAGGTGGCGGTGAACGCGGTGCTGGACCGGCTGCCGGGGCTGTACCTCGCCGCCGACGGGGATCTGCGCTGGTGGCCGAGCATGATCATGCACGGGCTGTTCGCGCTGCCGGTCCGGTTCGACCCGGCCTGACCGGGCCCGGGGCCGAGGACCCAGGACCGAGGGCCGACCGCATCCGGGCCCTGCGCCCCTCCCCCGCGCCCGCTGGGCCCGGCAGGCTGGAGGTGGAGGGAACGGAAGGCGGGAAACCAAGAAGCACCGAAAACTTACCCCTGATTGGTCCGTTATGCGGGCTTCGCGGGGGGTAGTGGGCGGAGACTGGCAGGCGGGGTTCCGGCAGGCGCTCTCCGCCGCGAACACGAGTCACATCGACTGGAGGGGGACCAGAGGTGACGACCGCAGACAACAAGTCCGAGACCGCGCCCAAGCCCAGGAGCAGCCAGCCCTGGCTGCACCAGAAGGGCAAGGAGATCCAGGAGTTCGGCACGGTCCGCCAACTCCCGGTGGGGCTGTCCTACGACGCGCGCATGTACTCGTGTCAGCGGCTCAACCAGGTGCTGTGCGACACGCGGATCCTGCACGACCTCTACAAGAAGCACCACTGGCTGATGCGCGGCCAGACCTTCTACCAGCTGCACCTGCTCATGGACAAGCACGCCGAGGAGCAGCTGGAGCTCATCGACGCCCTCGCCGAGCGCGTCCAGACCCTGGGCGGTGTGGCGGTCGGCGACCCCCGGCACGTCGCGGAGATCACCAACATCCCGCGCCCGCCGAACGGGGTCGAGGAGGTCCCGGCGATGCTCTCGCGCCTGTTGGAGGCGCACGAGACCATCCTGGAGGAGGCGCACGACGCGGCGACCCGGGTGCAGGAGCTGGGCGACGACGGCACCAACGACCTGCTGGTGTCGGACGTCATCCGCAAGAACGAGCTGGAGGCGTGGTTCGTCGCCGAGCACCTGGTGGACACGCCGCTGGTGCACTCCTGACGGACCGGACGTGCGGGGCCGGGCGGTACGCCGCCCGGCCCCTTTCCGTGTGTCCCGGACCGGCGGGACCGGCCCGCGCCGACCCCGCGCGGCCGGGGTAGGTGCGGAGCGCCGCCCGAGTCTCCCGGTATCGGACCCGTGTGGCCGGTCGCGCGGGGCACCTCCACATAGCCGCCCCGGGCAAGGCGTCCCACGAACGCTCGGCATGGGCCCGCCGCCGCTCAGCGCGGAGCACCACCGCGGGGCCGCCCCGGGCGGGGCATCCCCATGAACGCCCGGCACGAAGTCCGCGGCCGGTCGGTGCGGAGCGCCGCGGGCCGCCCCGAACGGAGCCGGTGGGACCGCTCAGCGCAGGGTGAGGACGATCTTGCCGGTGGTCCGCCCCTCCCGGCTCAGCCGGTGGGCGTCGGCGGCCCGCTCCAGCGGGAAGGCCTCGGCGACCAGCGGACGCAGCAGGCCTTTGTCGGCCAGGTCGGCGATCCGTTCCAGGGCCGCGTGGTCGGGGGCGACCATGACGGTGGTGCCGCGCACCCCGCGGGCCGCGGCGGCCGCGGCGATCCCGGGCAGGGCGAAGGGGTTCTCCAGCCCGATGTAGAGGCCGCCCGGGCGCAGGACGCCCAGCGAACGCTCCAGGTAGTCGCCGCCGACCCCGTCCAGGACCACGTCCACCCCCGACACGGCCGCGGTGAAGTCGGTGCCCGTGTGGTCGACGAGTTCGTCGGCGCCCAGGGCGTACAGGGCGTCGTGCTTGGCGGCGCGGGCGGTGCCGATCACGTGGGCGCCGCGCGCCTTGGCGATCTGCACGGCCAGGTGGCCCACGCCCCCGGCGGCGGCGTGGACCAGGACCCGCTGCCCGGGTTCGACGCGGGCGGCGTCCACCAGCGCCTGCCAGGCGGTGAGGGCGGCCAGCGGCAGGGCGGCGGCGTTCACGTGGTCGAGCGCGGCCGGTTTGCGGGCGAAGTGCTGGGCGGGGGCGACGACCTCGTCGGCGTACGCGCCGGGGGTGTCGGGGAAGTTCGGCATCCCGTACACCTCGTCGCCCACGGCGAACCGGGTGACGCCGGGGGCGACGGCGGTGACCGTGCCCGAGACGTCCCAGCCCTGGCCGAAGGGGAGGGTGTACCAGTACCCGCTCTCGCGCATCTTCCAGTCGGTGGGGTTGACGCCGGCCGCGTGCACCCGGACCCGGACCTGGATCGGCCCGGGGTCGGGGACGGGCACCTCGACGAGGTCCAGGACCTCCGGTCCGCCCAGGGAGGTCTGGCGTACGGCGCGCATCTGCTCTGTCATGCCGCCAGGTTTCCAGCTACGGTATCCCCTGTACAGAAGGCACTTTCAAGAGCTGTAGGTACCCCGTGTATACCACCCCCGACCTGCGCGAACTCGGCGGAGCCAACGCCTACCTGCGCAGTTGCGCCTCGCGCAGCGCCCTGGACCTGCTGGCCAACAAGTGGGTGTGCCTGGTGGTGGGCGCGCTCGCCCCGGGCCCGATGCGGTTCGGCGCGCTGCGCCGCCTGCTGGACGGGATCACCCAGAAGATGCTCACCAAGACCCTGCGCGACCTGGAGCGGGCGGGGCTGGTGGACCGTGCCGTGTACCCCACGACGCCGCCGCAGGTGGAGTACTCGCTGACGCCGCTGGGCGAGAGCCTGGGCACGCTGATGGGAGCGATCCGCGGCTGGGCCGAGGAGCACATGGACGAGGTGGAGGCGGCCCGCGCCCGCTACGACGAACGCGCCGCCCGCCCGGTGGAGCCGCTGGCCCGGGAGGCCGCCCCGCCCCCGCAGCGGCGCTGAACGGTGGACCGAGGCCCCTCGTAGGGCGGACATGGCGTCCGAACAGTGAGCCGCCGGCCCGGGAGTCCACCTCGCCCCGGCGGCAGAACTGAGGCGGTGGGCCGCCCGCTGTCGCGGCACCGCTGGGCCACGGGGTTTGGCCCCCCGCACCCCGCCGTACGGCGGACATGCCGCCCGCCCCCGCCCGTGCAACCGCTGCCCGCGGACGCCCCGGCGGCCCGCCGCCGAGCGGGCCGCCGGGGCGGGAGGGCGTCAGCCCGCGACGGGCAGGGCGGCGGCGACGAGGTTGCGCTCCTTGCGGCCCAGGCCGCCGAAGATGAGGCGCAGCCCCTGGTCGCCCTCGGGGTGGGAGACCACGAAGGACGAGTTGAGGATGCGCTCCTTGACCGGTGTGCGGACCAGTCCGGCGCGCGGGATGGTCATCAGGTGCGCCCGGGGGCGGGAGAACATCGGGTCGGCCTGGAAGATGTACAGGTTGAGATCGGTCACCGCCAGGTACATGGGCGTGGGGACGGGGATCACGGCCATCCCGCCGCTCAGGGCCGCGGAGACGGCGGCGAACGCGGCCGTCCGGGCGACGGAGACGGAGCTCAGGTTGACGAGGGTCGTCACCTCGACCTGCTCCCCGGGGGCGAGCATGGGGTCGAGGGTTTCCAGCAGCAGGCGGCGGCGTCGGCCGTTCACGTGGGGTGCTCCAGGGGAGAGTGCCGGCCGGAGGGGTGTTCCCGCTCCGGCGTACGGGGATCCGGCCCGGAGCGCGGCCGGTCCCCGGGGAGCGGGCCGGGGTGCGGGACTGCGCGGGGTCCCGGGCACAGGGGATCACCAAAACACACTTTGACATACATAACGGACATCTTTCGCTGATCTCGGCGTTCTCTGCGTCACGCCCCGGGGGAAGCGCACCGCTAGATTGGTGGGCCCGCTTCCTCACGACCCCCTGGAGGACCACGTGCCCCGCATCGGCATCACCGGACACAGCGATCTCGGCGAAGAGACCACCGCCCTGGTGCGGCGGGCCCTGGACCGCGAACTGGCGGAGTTCGGCGGCGGCCCCGAGCTGGTCGGGGTGTCCTGCCTGGCCAAGGGGGCGGACCAGGTGTTCGCGGAGTCGGTGTGGGAGGCGCGCGGGACCCTGGAGGTGATCCTGCCGTCGGTCGACTACCGGGAGACCAAGGTGGCGGCGGAGGACCTGTACCGGTTCGACGGGCTGCTGATGCGCGCCGCGGCGGTGCGGTTCATGCCGTTCCGCACCGCGGGCGAGGAGGCGTACGAGGCGGCCAACACCGCGGTGCTGGCCCGGGTGGAGCGGCTGTTCGCGGTGTGGGACGGCAAACCCGGCACCGGGAAGGGCGGCACCGCCGACGCGGTGGCCAACGCCCGGCGGCACGGGGTCCCGGTGCACGTGGTCTGGCCCGAGGGCGCCGTCCGCGGCTAGCCGGGCGGGAGGCCGTCTGCGGGTGGCCCGCCGGACGGCCCGGCGGACGGCGGGGGACGCGGCCCGGCAGGCGTGCGACGAGGGCGGCGGCAAGCGGGCGGGCGGTCCGGTGGCCGGCGGGAGCGGCCCGGCAGGCGGCGGCAAACGGGCGGGCGGTCAGAGGCGGCGGACGGGCAGGCGGCGGCAGACGGGCGGCGGGCGGACAGCGGACGGGCGGTCAGGCCCAGCCCTGGGCGGTGGACACCAGCGAGATGTCGCGCAGGTGCACGCCCCGGGGCCGGTCGATCGTGTACAGGACCACCTCGGCGACGTCGGCGGGCAGCAGCGCGTTCTCCCGGAACCGCCGGTAGTCGGCGTCCAGGGGGCTGTACTCGATGGACTCGGTCATCGGCGAGACCACGTAGCCCACGTGCAGGTTCCGCACCCGGATCCCCGTCTTGTGGCATTCGATGTGGAGCTGGTCGGCGAAGGACTCCAGGGCCGCCGCGGCGGCGCTGAAGACGACGGATCCGGCGAACGCGATGCCGGAGGAGATCGCGCCGACGACCACCACGTCCACCGGCCGGTCGGTCTCCTGGGCGGTGCGCACCAGCCCGGGGATCAGTCCCCGGACGACCGCGATGGCGCTGGTGGCGTTGTTGGTGAAGTTGCGGGTCCAGAAGTCGGCGTCGCGTTCCTTGAAACCGGCGAAGGCGGCGTCCCCCGCGCTGAGCACCAGAGTGTCCAGGCCCGGGTTCTCCTCGACGATCCGGGCGGTCAGCGCCCGGGTCGCCGCCTCCTCGGCGAGGTCCTGGCGGTGGGCGGTGAGGCGTGCGCGCTCCACCTCCAGCGGGGCCCGGTCCACCGCGATCACCCGGTCTCCGCGGGCCAGCAGGGCGTCGGTGACCGCCGCCCCGATGCCCGAGGCGGCGCCGGTCACGACCGCCGTGCGGGATGCGTTCATGCCGTCCTGCCTTCCGTGGCCGGGCCCTGGGACCCGCGGGTCTCCTCCAGGGCCCGGACCAGCCCGTCGGTGTCCACCGGCCCCGTGTACAGCACGCCGTTGACGAAGAACCTGGGCACCGTGGCCAGGCCCATCGACCGCGCGTCCATGTCGTCGTCGTCCACCCGCGCCCGCCACTGGCCGCGGCGCAGGTCCTCCTCCATCCGCGCCCGGTTGGCGCCCACGATCACGGCGGCGCGGCGGATCTCGCGCAGGTCGACCGTGGCGTCGATGCAGGCCCGGTCGAGCTCCCCGCGCATCGCCCAGAACAGGTTCGGGGACTGGGCGGCGACCGCCTCGATGGCCTGTGCCGCCTGGTAGGCGATGAGGTCGCCCAGGGTGTTGTGCCGGAACACGTAGGAGACGGAGTCGCCCAACTGTTCCAGGACCTCGCCGACCACCTCCGAACCCATGGCGCCGGCCGGGTCGCCGAAGCGGCCGTACTCCACCAGGGTCATGGGGGCGCCCGGGTCGCCCGCGATGTGGTCGCGTCCGGGGTCCACCGGCCGGGACAGCCGCACCCGGTCCGGGGCGTGCGCGGCGTCGTAGCGGGCGGTGAGCGCCAGCGCGGCCATCCCCAGCAGGCCCGCGATCAGGGAGGCCGTGAGCACGCCGATGCGCGCGTCCGACTGGGCCGCCGGGTCGTCCAGGGCGAGGTCGACGATGAACAGGGAGATCGTGAAGCCGATGCCGGTGAGCATCGCGCCCGAGGCGACGTGGCGGATGTGCACGCTGGAGGACAGCTCCCCCAGGCGCAACCGGGTGGCCAGGACGGTGGCGCCCAGCACGCCGACGAACTTGCCGACCACCAGGCCCAGGATGATGCCCCAGGTCAGCGGGGAGGTGAAGGCGCGGGCCAGGGACTCGCCGGTGATGAGGACCCCGGCGTTGGCCAGGGCGAACACCGGGACCACGAAGAACGCCACCACCGGGCCCAGACCCAGCTGGAACCGGTCGTTGACCGACACCGAGCTGAGCACCCCGTCGGCGGCGTCGCGCCCGGTGCGCGCCTGCGGGGTGCGGCGGAACACCTGGGTGAGCTCCTCGGCCCGGCGGATGCTCTCCCGGGTGGGCGGGTAGACGGGCAGCAGCAGCCCCAGCAGCACCCCGGCGATGGTGGCGTGCACACCCGAGACCAGGACCGCCAGCCACAGCACCGCGCCGACCAGGACATAGGTGCGGGCGCGCCAGGCGCGCATCCGCTGGACCAGGTAGACGACCCCGCAGACGACGGCGGCGCCGATGAACCCGGCCGCGTTCAGGGTGTCGGTGTAGACGAACGCGATGACCAGCAGGGCGCCGACGTCGTCGACGACCGCCAGCGCCACCAGGAACGCGCGCAGCTGGACCGGGACGCGGTCGCCGAACACCGCGAGCAGCCCGATGACGAACGCGGTGTCGGTGGAGATGACGATGCCCCAGGCGTGGGCGACCGGGCCCGGGGCGTTGAGCAGCAGGAACAGCAGCGCCGGGACGACCAGCCCGGCGACCGCGGCGATGACCGGGACGCTGGCCCGCCGCCACTGGCGCAGCTCGCCCATGACGAAGTCGCGTTTGACCTCCAGGCTGACCATGAGGAAGAAGAGGGCCATCAGGCCGTCGTTCACCCAGTGCTGGAGGCTCAGGTCGAGTTCCATGGCGCCCAGGGTGACGGTGAGGTGGGTGTGCCAGAAGTCGTCGTAGGTGGTGCCGCCGAGGTTGGCCCAGAGCAGGGCGAGGAGGGTGGCGGCGAGCAGTAGTAGCGCGCCGAGGATGTCGTCGCCGGGCAGGGCGGCGCGCAGGCGGCGCAGGCGTTGGGGGAAGCGTTCGATGGCTTCGGCCAGCCTGGTCAGCCCGGTCAGCGCGGTCGTCCTGGTCGCGCCGGTTCCCCCGGTCGGCCCGGATGCCCTGCTCGCCCCGGGTGCCCCGTTCGCCCCGGTCACAGGGTCTCCGTGGGGCTGATGGTGACCTCGGCGAGGTTGACCCGGGCCGGGAGCCCCGTCATGAACATGAGCAGGTCCGCGACGTGTTCGGTGGGGACCAGCGACACCTCGCCGCGCAGGCGGCCGTGGATGGCGGCGGACGCGGGGGAGGCGGAGGGGCTCGTGCCCGCAGCGGATTCGGTGAAGTAGGGGGCCACGTAGTGGACGCGCACGCCGCGTTCACCGAACTCGGCGCGCAGGTGGCGGGAGAGCTGGACGATGGCGGTGGCGATGGCGGAGAAGACCGCGTAGTCGCGCTGGCGGTTGAGGGCGTGGGCGGAGCCCATGAGGACCAGGTCGGCCTTCCAGCCCTGCCGGGCCGTGGACAGCAGGTCGTCCGAGAAGGTCTGCGCGGTCTGGAGGAGGGCCTTGATGTTGGTCTCCAGCATGGCGTTCCACTCGGCGGGGATGGCCTCCTCGAAGGGGGCGGCGCTGAGGACGCCCGCGCCGACCACGACGAGGTCGGGCGGTCCGAACTTCTCAAGGACGGCGTCCCGGGCCTCGACGAGGTCGAAGGGGTCGGTGACGTCGGTGCGGTGGAAGCAGGTGTTCTCCTCCTCGCCGACGTGGGCGCGCAGGGCGCGCAGGCGCTGCTCGTTGAGGTCGAGCATGGCGGTGCGGGTGCCGTGGGCGACCAGGGCTTCGCAGACCGCCCGGCCGACGGCGCCCGTGGCGCCGGTGACGACGGCGACGCGCTGACCGCGCGGTCCGGGGTCGGTGGCAGGGCTCATGGGACCGGTCCCCTCGTGCGGCTCCGATGCGGCCCGGCCGGGCCGCGGTGGTCCTCGGTTCAGTCTCACAGCCGGGCGGGGGCGGGGGGCGCAACGACACGTGGGGGCGGTGCCGGGCGGGGCGGAGGCGGGGGCGAAGGCAGGGGCGGGGCGGAGGCGGGGGTGCAGCGAACACGTGCGGGGCGGTTCCCGGGAGGCGCTCACCGTGTCCTCAGGATTCTCTCAGTGCGAGCCCGTACCTTGCGGTCGAGGAGGCCCCGGAGGGCGGGGCCGTGACGGACGGGGGACGCATGAGGGGACACAGGGACGGGGAACCCACGAACGGGGACGTGTTCCGGGGGCCGGTGGTCGACCGGCGGCGGGCGATCGCGCTGGGGGGCGGGGCCGTCGCCGCGGGGGTGGCGGGGGCTACCGGGGTGGCGGGATGCGCGGCCGACACGGCCGGGGGCGGCTCGGGCGCGGCGGCCACCCCGTCGCCGAGTGCTTCGGAGGGGGTGTGCGTGCTGTCGCCGGAGGTCACCGAGGGGCCGTACTACCTGGACGGGCAGCTGGTCCGGGAGGACATCACCGAGGGTAAGCAGGGGTTCCCGCTGGCGCTGGCGATCACGGTGGTGGACTTCGAGAACGGGTGCACGCCGCTGACCGGCGAGGGGGTGGCGGTGGAGATCTGGCACTGCGACGCCTGGGGCTACTACTCGGGGTACACGGAGGCGAGCCCGGGCGGGCAGGTGCCGGCGGAGGACGGGGAGGGCGACGAGCAGTCGTTCCTGCGCGGGATCCAGCCGGTGGACGGGGAGGGGACGGCGCGGTTCACCACGATCGTGCCGGGGTGGTACAGCCCGCGGGTGACGCACGTGCACCTCAAGGTGCACACGGAGGGGGAGATCGACACCACCTACGAGGGCGGGACGACGGTGCACACGGGGCAGCTGCTGTTCGCCGACGCGTTCTGTGCGGAGGTGGCGGAGCGGGAGCCGTACTCCGAGCACGTGCTGGAGCTGACGCCGGTCGAGGAGGACCAGGTGTTCCAGGAGGCGCAGGCGGTGGAGGGCGAACCGGACAGCATGGTGGTCACGCCGGTGCCGGTGACGGAGGGGACGCCGGAGGACGGGTACACGCTGACGGTGGTGGTGGGCGTGACCATGGACGCGTCGGCGGGTGGGGGCGGTGGGGCCCCTGGTGGCGAAGGGGGCGAGGGCGGCGGCGGGACGCCGCCGGAGGGCGGCCCTGGGGGTGGGGAGCCGCCGCAGGGCGGGACTCCGCCCGAGGGTGGCACTCCCCCGTCCCCGCCGGAACAGTGACGAGGTGCGTCCGGGGACGCCGGGGCGCCCGTCAGGGTCGGACGTGCCCGGCGGACGCCGGGCCCCGGCGGTGCCCCGCCTCGCGGGCTCGGCGGCGGCACACGGCGGGCCCCGGTGATCTCTCGCATGACGCCCGGTGATGGTCGGTGTGCGTTCGAACGCCCTGGTGCGGGAGGCCCGACGAGAGACGGTCCAGCGACCACGGCCCTGCGGGCCGAACGCGCCTCAGGTCAGGACCAGCCACTGCCGGCCGTCGATCAGCTCGCGGACGGTGTCCAGGTGCCCGGCGTGGAAGGCGGTCTCGGTGATGACGTGCAGCAGTACGTCCCGGAGGGTGTGCAGGTGCGGGTCGCCGAAGAGGTGCTGCGGCCACCAGACCAAAGGCGCGTCGGGGGGTGTGGCGGCGATGACGGCGTCGGCGAGCGCGGTTTCGGCGCGGTAGCGGTCCAGGACCTCGGCTGGCGGGACGCCGGGGTCCACCCGCCAGGCGTCGGCGGTGTCGTTCAAGGCGGCGATGACGTCCGGGTCGCCGGTGAGGACGGCGCGGAACCAGAAGCGTTCGACGTCCAACGCCAGGTGCTGGACCAGCCCCAGGCAGGTCCAGCCCGAGGGCAGCACCGGCCGGTGCAGGTCGGCGGCCGACAGGCCGTCGAGCGCGGCGAGGACGTGGCCGCGCTGTCGGGTGAGGGCGGTGAGGAGAGCGCGGGTCTCGGGGTCGGCGGGAAGCGTCATGGCGGGGTCTCCCGGGGGTGTCGGCGCGGTGCGGCCGACGCTACCCCGCGGGGCCGACAGCCCGGCAGCCCCTTCACCGACCGCACCGGCCACTCCGCCGCCCGGAGCACACGTGGACGCCGGGTGCCGCCGATGGTCATGGAACGAGAGCGCCCCAGCGGTGGACATGCGGCGGTGATCCGCCGGTAGCGGCCACGCCCGTCAAGGCAGGCCGGAACCGTGGTCCGGTGATCGGACCACGGCCTACCGGACCCGGTTCAGCTCGCCATCTCGGTGCGGGACGACCACTCGTAGACGGAGACCGGCCCCTCCGAGGTGTCGGCTCGCCTCTGCGTCGGGATGAAGTGCTCGTACCCGTTGCGGAACGGCAGCTTGAGCTCGTCACCGGGTCGGTCGACGGACACGATCTGCTCGTTGAGCTCCTCGGGGCCGCCTTCGAGCATTGCCTTGCCTTCGGTACCCATAACCGCAGGTTCTCACGGCGCACCGACCTTGACCAGGGGCGACACCCGCCTGTGGACGAACGGGCCACGGCCCGCGCCGCCGGCACACCGCCTCCCCTCCGGGTCATCGCGTTGGACGACCGTCAGCCGAGGCCATCCGGAACGATGCGGAGTTTCTCCGCGATGCGCGCGAGGGCCTTCTGGTCGGTCGCGTTGAGCGAGTCCAGGACGATGCTGCGCACGGAGCGCAGATGGGTGGGTGCCGCCTGGTGCACGATGTCGAAGCCGACGTCGGTGAGTTCGGCGAGGGTGTAGCGGCCGTCGGAGGGGTCGGGGGTGCGTACGACCCAGCCGCGCTGTTCACAGCGTTTGACGACGTTGGACAGGCGGGAGAGGGATCCGCTGGCGAGGAAGGCGAGCTCGCCCATGCGCAGTTTGCGCTGTGGGGCCTCGGAGAGGTGGCTGAGCACGAGGTACTCGAACAGGGTGAGGCCGTTCTCCTGCCGCAGCGGCGACTCCAGCTTGCTCGGCAGCAGTAGGACGAGGGAGATCAGCCCCGTCCACGCCGCTTTCTCCTGCTCGTCGAGCCACCGCAGCTCGCCGTCATCCCCGTGCTCGCCCGTGCCGCTCACTGGCTCTTCCGCACTGCTCATGGACCTTCCCATCCTTCCGCCGGAGACCGTCATCACTTGACGCTTGAAGTCATCACTTGCTAGTTTAACTTTACGCGTGAACTCACCAAAGAGGAAACGCACCCCAGGGAGAGGGAGCACCATGAGCACCGTTACCTTCGGCGTCACCCCGGGCTTCGGCGAGAAGCTGCACGCGGCCCTCGGCTACAGCGGGGCCGTCCGCGTCGGCGACCGTGTCGAGATCTCCGGCCAGGCCGGGGTGGATGACGACCTGGTCATCCCCGACTCGCTGGAAGAGGAGATCGTCCAGGCCTTCGACAACGTGGAGCGCACACTCGCCACGGTCGGCGCGACCTGGAAGGACGTCATCCACGTGAACTCGTACCACAAGGTCGCGCCGGGCGATGACGTCATCGGTGAGGACCACAACGCGGTCATGGCCGAGCAGTTCCGCCGCCGCCTCGGCGGCCGCGCGCCGATCTGGACCGAGACCGGCGTCACGGTCCTCGGCCTCGCCGCCATGCGCGTGGAGATCCGCGTCACCGCCATCGTCGGCTCCGGCAACTGAGCCACCGCCGG
>NZ_JBJJBV010000002.1:0-61803 GCF_045446735.1 Nocardiopsis protaetiae | reverse complement strand
CCCCCTTGCACGTCCTCAAAGGGCTCGGCGTCGTCAGGAGGCGGTCGCCGCCTCCTCGCCCTCGTGTCCGTACCAGGGCCACCACTCGGCGGTGCGCCCGTGCGGGAACATCCGGTCCAGCCGGATCGTCAGCCGCAGCGCGAACCCGCCCGCGATCATCCCGGCCACCAGGTCCGAGAACCAGTGGAAGTGCAGGTAGATCGACACCGCCGACTGCAGCAGCGCGATCGCGACGATGGTGTACCCCAGCCGCCGGATGATGTGCGGCCGCGCCGCCCCGAAGCTGACGATCAGGTACAGCACCAGCCCGTAGATGAGGATCGCGTTGGACCCGTGCCCGGAGGGGAACGCCACGTTCCCCGCCCCGGCGAAGAAGTCCGGGTCGTAGTGCTTGGCGTGCCCGCGGTTGATGGCCAGCTTCATGATCGAGACCATCGACATGATGCCGACCACACCCACCGCGCTCAGCACGATCGGCCGCCAGCTGCGGTGCCAGTAGGCCAGCTGGAGCGCCACCACCCCCAGCACCGGCAGGGCCACGTAACGGGAGGCCACGTTGTCGGGCCAGTGGATCAGGGGTTCGCGCAGCAGGTCGAAGTAGGGCCGGTGGAACTCGTTGAGGAAGTTGTCCAGCGGGTGCAGCGGCCCCGCGGCGAGCATCGTCACCACGATGAGCGCGACCGCGAGGATGATCGCGATGCGGTCCGAGGCCAGACCCCACGCGATCTCGCTCACGCTGGGCCACTTGACCGCGCGGACGACCGGGAGCCCCGGCTTGAGCGGGACGTCGCGCACGACGGGGATGGAGCCGCTGTAGGGCCCCGCCACCGGAGTGGTCCTCTTTTCCCTGTCGTGCGTCGTGGTCACGTGTCTCGCCCTCGGATGCCGGGTCCTTGAAGAGTGCGTCATGTGCTCAGTGCTGTCTCACGTGTCGTGGGCTCGCCTGTGGCACTTGGCCGGGGGAAGGGCTGGCCGCGGATTGCCGGAAGGATTCCCCGGGTCCTCGGGGTCGAAGTCCGGTGGGGGTCCTTCCCCCACCTTTCGTTCGACGGCCGAACCTTCGGGCCGGTTCACGGACGTTCCGTGAACACCGCCCCCAGCAGGTCCGGCGTGCGAGGACCGCAGAGAGAACGTCTGCGATTCGTCGTCTACTCCAGCGGTGCCCCCGCACCGCTTCATGTCCCGAGCGCGGTTCACGGCGCTCTTGGTCGGTTCTTTGCCGTCGCGTGCGTCACGTGCGCGCGGCTTGGTGTGAACATTGCCGACAGACGAGCCTACCTGGACACTTCCCCCCGTTGGTGGCCCGGCCGGTCAAGTGTGACCCTTCTACCTCGGACTTTGCCCCATGCCCGGATACTGGACGCAGGCGGTTCACCGCCATGCGACACGTTCGTGAGCTTTCTGTTAGCGCTTCGAGTCCGCTCGGCGAGGCGGCTCCCGCGCGTGTGGCAATCTTCAAGGAGTTTCCAGACGACGAGTGGAGCGGCCGCGGTGCGCGCGGTCCGCGGACGGGAAGGGCCCTGGATGGTCGACCTGCCGAGGTTGCCGGATGATCCCTCGAAGCTGGCGCGCGAGCCGCTGCGGGAGCAGATCCGGCAGGTCCTGGTCGAGGGCCTGTTGTCCGGCCGCTGGCAGCCGGGCGAGCGCATCGTCGAGCGCCGCATCGCCACCGAGCTGCGGGTCAGCCAGGCCCCGGTGCGCGAGGCGCTGCGCGAGCTGGAGACGCTGCGGCTGATCGAGACGGTGCCCAACAAGGGCGCGCGGGTGCGCGACTTCGGGGTCCGGGACATGGCCGAGATCTACCCGGTGCGCGCCGGGCTGGAGCTGGTGGCCGCCGAGCTGGCGGCGCCGCGCCTGCGTTCGGACCCCTCGCCGCTGGAGCGGGAGGTGGGCCTGCTCAAGCGGGCGACCGCCGAGGGCGACGTGTCCGGGCAGATCAAGCACAGTGTGGAGTTCCACCGGGAGATCGTGCGGGCGGCCGACAACAGCGTGCTGCTGCACACCTGGGAGTCGCTGGGCGTGGAGGTGTGGACGACGCTGTCGGTGCGCTGGCTGAACATGGAGCTGCACGCCAAGGCCGCCGACCACGACCAGATCACCAAGGCGTTCCGGGAGGGGGACTCCCAGGTGGGCCGGATGCTCAGCGACCACGTGCTGAACTACGTCGAGGCCGCCCTGAAGTCGAACGAGGGCGCGCACTGACCCCGGGCCGCGCACGCGGACCCCGCCCGACATGGGCTTTTCCTGCCGATGACCGACCCTCTCGGGTCAAGGTTCTGGTATCTGCCGTAAAGTCTTATTGATCGATCATCGATCAGACCGTAGAGTGTGGCGCGACGCACGTCACAGTGAACACTGGCCCTTACGGGCATCCGGAATCGTTCATCCGGCCGGTGAACGAACCCGGGACACCCGTCGCCGCACCCCTTCTCCGACCCATGCTTAGCGCGGTGGAGACCGGGAAGCATGCGATGAAGGGTCCGGTGACAACCGCATACGAGACCCCGCGAGCCTTCGCGTCCGGGAGAGGACGAGCCACGCTCTCCAGGACGCACCCCGACAGCCACAGGAGCGCCGCCGCCGTTGAGCCCGGCGGTGGCGCATGTCCGGGGCCGCACCCGACAGCGCGGCCCCGGCGGGCCCCTCGCACCACGGCCCACAGGCCGCGGTGCCGGGCCTCTCGTACGTAGAAAGGCACACCATGGCTGACACCACGGCCAAGCCGAAGGGCACCGCCGCCAGGTCCTCCGGGACCCGGCGCCGCGGCCGCAAGACCTCCCCCGGCCTCGGCGACGAGAAGCCCGAGGCCCTCCTCGACTACTACCGCCGGATGCTCTTCATCCGCCGCTTCGAGGAGCGCACCGCCCAGGCCTACACGCAGGCCCGTATCGGCGGTTACTGTCACCTCAACCTGGGCGAGGAGGCCACCGTCGTCGGCCTGCTCGACGCGCTCCGCCCGGACGACTACCTCTTCACGAACTACCGCGACCACGGGTACGCGATCGAGAAGGGCATGGACCCCAAGAAGGTCATGGCCGAGCTCTACGGGCGCTCCGACGGCGTCTCCAAGGGCTGGGGCGGGTCCATGCACATGTACGACACCGCCACCCGCATGCTCGGCGGCTACGGCATCGTCGGCGGGCAGCTGCCGCTGGCCACCGGTGCCGCGCTGGCCATCTCCTACCGCGGCGGCGACGAGGTCGTCGTCTGCCAGATGGGCGACGGCACCACCAACATCGGCGCCTGGCACGAGTCCCTCAACATCGCCAAGCTGTGGAACCTGCCGGTCGTGTTCGTGGTGATCAACAACTTCACCGGCATGGGCACCACCGTCGAGATGTCCTCCGCCGAGCCGGAGCTGTACAAGCGCGGCTCCGCGTTCCGCATCGAGGGTGTGCGCGTGGACGGCCGCGACGTGCTCGCGGTCCGCGACACCGCCGCCGAGCTGGTCGAGCGGGCCCGCAAGGAGCAGACCCCGTTCCTGCTGGAGGCGTGGAGCTACCGGCAGAAGGGCCACTCCGTGGTGGACCCCGCCAAGTACCGCACCGACGAGCAGTGGGAGCAGGCCCGGGCCGACGAGAACGACCCGATCGCGCTCTTCGACGCGAAGCTGACCGAGGCCGGCGTGCTCACCGACGAGCTGCGCGAGGAGATCGCGGCCGCCGTCAAGGCCGAGGTCGCCGAGGCCGCGGACTTCGCCGAGAACAGCCCGCTGCCGGACGTGTCGACGCTCTTCGACTACACGTACGCCACCCCGGTCCCCAACGAGTCGCGGCGCATGCCGGCCGACCCGGTGTTCGCAGAGTAGAGAAGGACGACGACACATGTCTGTGATCACCTACCGTCAGGCCCTGCGCGACACGCTGCGCGCCGAAATGGTCCGCGACGAGAACGTTCTCGTCATGGGCGAGGAGATCGGCGTCTTCGAGGGGTCCTACAAGATCACCGAGGGCCTGCTCAAGGAGTTCGGCCCCCGCCGCGTCAAGGACACCCCCATCGCCGAGGAGGGGTTCGTCGGCGCCGCCATCGGTGCGGCGATGCTGGGCCTGCGCCCGGTCGTCGAGCTGATGACCATCAACTTCTCGCTGATCGCGATCGACCAGATCATCAACCACGCCGCCAAGATCTACGGCATGTTCGGCGGCCAGACCAGCGTGCCCATGGTCATCCGCACGCCGGGCGGCGGCGGCCAGCAGCTCGGCGCGACCCACTCGCAGAACATCGAGCTGTTCTACTCCTTCATCCCGGGCCTGAAGGTACTCGCCCCGAGCACCCCCGCCGAGGCCTCGTCGATGCTGCGCGCGGCCATCCGCGACGACGACCCGGTGCTGTTCCTGGAGAACCTGGGCCTGTACAACACCAAGGGCGAGGTGCCCGAGGACTACGCCCAGCCGGAGAACGACAACGTCGCGACCATCGGCCGCGCCGCCGTCACCCGCGAGGGCTCCGACATCACCCTCATCGGCTACTCCCGGATGGCCACGGTCGCCACCCGGGTCGCCGAGAAGCTCGCCGAGGAGGACATCAGCGTCGAGGTCGTCGACCTGCGCAGCCTCCGCCCCCTCGACCGCCAGACCTTCGTGGACTCGGTCAAGAAGACCGGCGCGGCCGTCGTCTGCGAGGACGACTGGCTCACCTACGGGATCGGCGCGGAGATCGCCGCGTCCATCCAGGAGGGCGCCTTCGACTACCTGGACGCCCCCGTGCGCCGGGTGGCCATGGCGGAGGTGCCGATGCCCTACGCCAAGCCGCTCGAAACCGCGGCCCTGCCGTCCATCGAGTCGATCAGCACCGCCATCAAGGAGACCCTGAGCGCTGTTGGCAAGCGGGTCGGGTAGAGGGAGTTCCAGTCCATGAGCGAGATCTACATGCCGCGCCTCTCCGACACCATGGAGGAAGGCGTCATCAGCACCTGGGTCAAGAAGGTGGGCGACAAGGTCGCCTCCGGTGACGTCCTGGTCGAGATCGAGACCGACAAGGCCGTCATGGAGTACGAGGCCTACGAGGACGGCTTCCTGGTGAAGCAGTCGGTGTCCGAGGGCGAGACGGTACCGATCGGCGCCGTCATCGGCGTGATCGGCGACTCCCCGGACGCGGCGCCGGACGACTCGGGTGCCCCGGCGGCCGAGGACGAGGCCGAGGAGAAGGCGGAGGCTCCGGCGGGGGCCGAGGCCGCCGCTCCGGCCGAGCCCGCCGCGGAGGAGGCCCCGGCCCCCGCCGAGGCCCCGTCCGGTGACGGCGAGCGTCCGCGCACCTCCCCGCTGGCCCGCCGGCTGGCCAAGGAGTACGGCCTGGACATCACCAGGATCCAGGGCTCGGGTCCGCGCGGGCGCATCGTGCGCGCCGACATCGAGGCCGCCGCCAAGGAGGGCACCGGTGCCGCGGCCCCGGCCGCTCCGGCCCCCGCGGCACAGGCGGCCCCGGCCGCCGCGGCCGCCACCCCGGCCTCGCAGGCCCCGTCCTTCGACGACGGCCGCGACTCCGAGGAGGTACCGGTCGGCAACATCCGCAAGGTGATCGCGCGCCGCCTGACCGAGAGCAAGCAGCAGGTCCCGCACTTCTACCTGCGCCGGACCATCGACGCCGAGGCGCTGAAGACCTTCCGCGGGCAGATCAACGAGCAGTTGGCGAGCACCGGCGCGAAGATCAGCTTCAACGACCTCATCGTCAAGGCCAGCGCCACGGCGCTCAAGCTGCACCCGGCCGTCAACTCCTCGTGGGTGGACGGGAAGCTGCTCAAGCACGGGCGGATCAACGTCGGCGTGGCCGTCGCGGTCGACACCGGGCTGGTGGTGCCGGTGCTGCACGACACCGACAAGGCCACCCTGTCGGAGATCTCGGGCCGCACCCGCGAGCTGGCGGGCAAGGCGCGCGACGGCAAGCTCAAGCCGCAGGAGATGAGCGGCGGCACGTTCAGCGTGTCCAACCTGGGCATGTTCGGCGTGGACAGCTTCTCCGCCGTGATCAACCCGCCCGAGGCGGCGATCCTGGCGGTCGGCGCGATGCGCCAGGAGGCCGTGGTGGTGGACGGCGAGGTGGCCGTGCGCAACCGGATCTCCCTGGAGCTGTCGGTGGACCACCGCGCGGTGGACGGCGCCGTGGGCGCCGCGTTCCTCAAGGACCTCGCGGAGATCCTGGAAGAGCCGATGCGGATCATCCTGTAGCGCTGTAGGTACGACACAGGCGCGAACGCCCCGGCCGGGTCCCCGGTCGGGGCGTTCCGCTGTCCACAGGCTGTGGACGGCGGCCGCCGACCCGATGAGGGAATCCCCGGGGCCGTACGGGGTAGTGTCCGCGCATGGCCCACATCCTGCACATGACCGAGCTGGAACGCTGGAAGGCCGACGGCGACGTCGAGGCCGACTCCCTCGCCACCCAAGGATTCGTACACGCCTCCCCCGACGACAAGACCCTGTTGGCGGTCGCCAACATGCTGTACTCCCGGAAGGCCGATCCCCTGGTCGTCCTGATCGTCGACACCGACGTCCTGGACTCGCTGGGGGTGGAGACCCGCTGGGAGGCCGCCTCCCCCACGCCTCCTCCCGGCACCGGTGACGACGTGCTGTTCCCCCACGTGTACGGCGCTATCCCCCGGGAGGCGGTGGTGGCCGTCCACTACCCCCGCCGTACCCCCGACGGCCGGTTCGTCGCGATCCAGGAGCGCCCCGCCACGGCGGAGGCGCTGGACCTGCTCCCCCACCCCGAGGGCGGGTGGTACCGGCGGACCTGGGAGTCCGGGGTGGAGGTCCACCCCGAGGGCTACCCCGGCCCGCGGCCGAGCGCCACCGGCATCCACTTCCTGCTGTGCCCCGGCGAGGAGTCGCGCTGGCACCGGGTGCGCTCGGACGAGGTGTGGGTGTTCCAGCGCGGCGGCCCGCTGCGCCTGGAGTTCGGCGGCACCGGGCCCGCGCCGGTGCCCGAGGGCGGCGAGACCCTGGGCGCGGACCTGGCGGCGGGCGACGCCCTCCAGGTGCTGGTGCCCGCGGGCACCTGGCAGTCGGCGCAGCCCGCGGCCGCCGAGGAGGTCCTGGTGGCCTGCTTCGTCTCGCCGGGCTTCGACTTCGCGGACTTCGAGTCGGTCTGAGGGCCGCCCGGATCAGGAGGGCTCGCAGGTCCCCCCGGCGTCGGCGTCGCGTCCTTCCTTCTCGGCCTCCCGGAGCCGGGCCAGGAGTGCCTCGGAGATCGCCGTCAGGTCGTCGAGCCGGTCCTCGCCGATCGGCTCGATGAGCCATTCCCGGATGTGCGCGGCCCGGACGGGCATGGCGCGGTCGATGGCGGCCCGGCCCTCGTCGGTGAGCGAGACCATCACGCCCCGGGAGTTGCCCTCCGGGGTGTCCTTGCAGATCAGCCCGCGTGCGACCATCCGGTTGAGGTGGTGGTGCAGCCGGCTCTTCTCGAAGTCGGTGACCTCGCCCAGCTCGTAGGCGCGCATCGTGCCCTCGGGGGCCCGGACCAGGGCGGTGAGGATGGCGAGGTCGGGCTCGGAGAGCCCGGTGTCGGCCTGGAGGCTGCGGGCCAGCCGCCGCCAGAAGGCGATCTGGGCGTCGTAGAAGACGGACCAGGCGTGTTCCTCGCGGGGATCGAGTCCATCCGGTGTTCCGGGGCGCGTACCGGTCATGTCCGTGATCCTATGCCGGACCCCGCGACCAGCCGTTTTCCTACTTTTCCCACTGATTGAATAGATTTATGCGCCGACCGGGTTGACATGTCGACTCAATCGGGCGCAGCATGAGTCGACACATCAACTCGATCGAGGGGACACCGATCCCATGACCACCATCGCCGTCATCGTCGGCAGCACCCGCCCCGGCCGGGTCACCCGCGCCGTCGCCGACTGGGTGCACAAGCAGGCCGCCGAACGCCCCGGCGCCGACTACGAGATCGTCGACCTCGCCGACCACGACCTGCCCGTCTACGACGAGGCGATCCCCGCCCAGCTCGGCCGGTACGAGCAGGAGCACACCCGCCGCTGGGCGGCCACCGTCGCCCGGTACGACGGCTACGTGTTCGTCACCCCCGAGTACAACCACGGCGCCCCCGCCGCCCTCAAGAACGCCCTCGACTTCGTGTACGCCGAGTGGAACGACAAGGCCGCCGGGTTCGTGGGCATCGGCGCCGCCGGCGGCGCCCGCGCCGTCGAGCACCTGCGCCAGGTCGCCGCCGAGCTGCGGATCGCCACCGTGCAGGCGCAGGTCGGCCTGCCGGTGTCGGTGGACTTCCCGACCTACCCGGAGTTCTCCCCCACCCCGGCCCGGCACGAGGAGCTGGAGCGCCTGTTCGACCAGCTGGAGGCCTGGGCCGACGCCCTGAGGCCGCTGCGCGCCTGAGCCCCGGTGCCCGGGCCCCGGTGTCCGGAACCGTGGGGTACCCGACCGATACGGCCGCCGAGCGCGGACTAGCGTGGGTTCCGCGACGGACGGCGCGGAACCCACGGGAGGCACGATGGCGGAGGCAGGGCGGGCACCGGAGGCGGTCGGCCCGGTATCGACCGGCACGGTACCGGCCGCCGCGACCTGGGGGCTGCTGGCCGCCTGGGTCGTCCACGACCTGGAGGAGCTGGCCGCCATCCCCGGCTGGTCGCGCCGGGCCCGCCCGCGCCTGCGGCGCGAGCTGCCCTGGGTCCCGGAGCGGGTGTGGGACCGGCTGGACGTCTCCCCCGCGCACAACGCCACCGCCATCGGCCTGATGGGCCTGGTGGTGGCGGCCGCGGCCGCCGACGGGGCGCGCACCGGCGGGCGGAGCGGCTTCTACCAGACGGTGCTGCTGGGCTTCGGGCTGCACGCCGTGACCCACGTGGCGCAGTCCGCGGCCACGCGCGGGTACACGCCCGGCGTGGTGACGGCTCCGCTGGTGGTCGCGCCCTTCTCGCTGTGGGCGTGGTCGCGGCTGCGCGCGGCCGGGGTGCCCGCGGCACCCGGCGGCGGGGCCGCCGCGGTGGCCGCGTTCCCGGTGACTCTGGGCGCGGTGCACGGGCTGGCCGCGCTGCTCACACGCGGCCGCCGCGAGAAGAGGCGGAAGAAGTAAGGGACATGCGGGGGGTGCGGTCCGAGCCGGTCAGACGCGGCCGGACGGCTGCTGCGGCCCGGTCGGGTAGTGGCCCTGGCCGGGGTCGCGCTCCCCGCCCGGGCGCGGGATCGGCCCGCTGTCGCGGATGTCGCTGTGGTGGCCGACGCTGGGCGGGCTGGTGTGCCGGACCTTGCCCTTGTCGATGCCCAGGATCCGGTTCAGGTAGCCCTTCTTGCCGACCACGAACCAGGCGATCGCCCCGAAGAACGGGAACCAGAGGATGAAGATCACCCACAGGAGCTTTCCGCCCGCGGTGGTGTTGTCGTCGATGAGCGCCGAGATGACGGCGGCGATCAGCAGCACGATGAGCGCCAGGGCGATGACGGCGACCACGATGCCCGTGATGCCCGTCATCCAGGCCAGGGCCGTCCCGGCCGGGTCCGTCGTCGTGTTCGCGAGGGCGATGCGTTCCGTGAGGTGCTCGATCATGTCTCCCCCAAGCATGGCGTGAGCGTATCAACACGTAGCGTAACCATCATGGGTGCATACTCGCCCCCATTTCACGGTTTTCGGGCGTTTCCTCGGAGCGGTATCGGTGGGCTACTCATCGGTACCACCCCCCACCAGCGCTTTCCGCTGCTTTACTGAGAGGCATGGGCTCTCCTCCCCTCGCAGCGGTCCCGCTCCGTCACCCTCTCCCGGCGGTCGCACCCGGAACGCGGGGCTCCGGGATCGCGCGGCCGTGACCAGGAAACCCCGCTACGTCTGGCTGGCCGACCAACTCCGCGCCCCCATCCTGCGCGGCGACATGCCCCCCGGGACCAAGCTGCCCTCGCGCACCCGCCTGGCCCGCAGCTACCGGGTGAGCGAGCAGATCTCCCGCACCGCGCTGCGGCTGCTGGTCACCGAGGGCCTGGTGGAGGCCCGCCCCGGATCCGGCTACTACGTGCGCGACGTCCCCGACATCTTCCGGATCTGCCGCACCGACGCCACCTCCGGCTCCGGCCTGGGCCGCCTGGCCCGGGAGCCGCTGGGCACCGAGCAGGAACCCGGGGAGACGCCGATCGTCGAACGGCTCGGCCTGCGCCAGGGCGAACCGGTGTACCTCACCACGTCGCGCGGGCTGTCCGCGGAGCGGCCCATCACCCTGCACCGCTCCTGGGAGCCCGCCGCCCTCACCGCCGGAACGCTGCGCACCCCCTACGACGCCGCCCCCGACGCGGGCCTGCTCGAACGCCTGGGCTCGGTCGGCCACCCCGTCGACCGGGTCGTGGAGGAGGTCGGGGTGCGGGTGCTGCGCGACTCCGAGGCGGTCCTGCTCGGTTCGGCCCCGGGCATCCCCGTCCTGGTCGTGGAGCGCACCCACTACAGCGGCAACCGCCCGGTGGAGACCTCCGACCTCATCGGCACCGCCGACCAGTGTCGACTCGTCTACAAACTGGGACTGGCCCGGCCGCGCCCGCCGCGCGGGCGCACCTGACCCGTGCGGGCGCACCTGACCCGTGCGGGCGCACCTGACCCGCGCCCCGTCCCGGCCCCGACCCCGGGCATGCGAAGGGGGCGGCCGCCGCGGCGACCGCCCCCTCGAAAACCCTCTACGGCCGTCGGCTAGGAGGTGAACTCCTGCGCCACGACCTCCGCGATCTGCGCGGTGTTGAGCGCCGCGCCCTTGCGCAGGTTGTCCCCGCACAGGAACAGGTCCAGCGACCTCGGGTCGTCCAGCGACTGCCGGATGCGACCCACCCAGGTCGGGTCGGTGCCCACCACGTCGGCCGGGGTCGGGAACTCGCCCTTGGCCGGGTCGTCCAGCACGGCCACGCCCTCGGCCTTGCCCAGCAGCTCGCGGGCGGCGTCGGCGGTCACCTCCTGGGAGAAGGTGGCGTGCACGGTCAGCGAGTGGGTGGTGATGACCGGGACGCGCACACAGGTGGCGGTCACCCGCAGGTCGGGCAGGCCCAGGATCTTGCGGGACTCGTTGCGGACCTTCAGTTCCTCGGAGGACCAGCCGTCGTCCTTGAGCGAACCCGCCCACGGCACGACGTTGTAGGCCAGCGGAGCCGGGAACGGGCCCAGCTCGCCCACGGCGGCGCGGACGTCGCCGGCCTTCTCGCCCAGGGTGCGGTCGGCGGCGGCCGCGGCCATCTGGTCGCGCAGGACGTCGATGCCCTCCTGGCCGGCGCCGGAGGCGGCCTGGTAGGAGGAGACCACCAGGTCGGTGACACCGTAGGTGCGGTGCAGCGCGCCGATGGCGACGATCATCGACAGGGTGGTGCAGTTGGGGTTGCTGATGATGCCGCGCGGCCGGTTGCGGACCTGCTCGGCGTTGACCTCGGGCACCACGAGCGGCACGTCCGGGTCCATGCGGAAGGCGCCGGAGTTGTCGACGGCGACCGCGCCGCGGGCGGCGGCGATCGGCGCCCACTCCTTGGACACCTCGTCGGGCACGTCGAACATGGCGACGTCGACGCCGTCGAAGACCTCCGGGGCCAGGGCCTGGACCACGACGTCCTCGCCGCGCACCCGCAGCACCTTGCCGGCGCTGCGCGCGGAGGCGATGAGGCGGATCTCGCCCCACACGTTCTCGCGCCGGGTGAGGATGTCGAGCATGACGGTGCCGACGGCGCCGGTGGCACCGACGACGGCCAGGGTGGGAAGACGGTTGCTCATCGGCCGGTACCTCCGTAGACGACGGCCTCGACCTGGTCGGCGTCGAGCTGGAACTCGGTGTGGGCGGCCTGGACGGCCGCGTCGATCTGGTCCTCCGTCACGATGACGGAGATGCGGATCTCCGAGGTGGAGATCATCTCGATGTTGGTGCCCGACCCCGCGATGGCGTCGAAGAAGCGGGCGGTCACCCCCGGGTAGGAGCGCATGCCGGCGCCGACCAGGGAGACCTTGCCGATCTTGTCGTCGTAGCGCAGCGACTCGAAGCCGACCTTGTCCTGCACCTTCTTCAGGGCGGCCAGGGCCTGCTTGCCGAAGTCCTTGGGCACCGTGAAGGAGATGTCGGTGCGGGAGGTCGAGACCGCCGACACGTTCTGCACGATCATGTCGATGTTGATCTCGGCGTCGGCGAGGGCCTTGAAGATCGTCGCGGCCTCACCGACCTTGTCCGGGACCCCGACGACGGTGACCTTGGCTTCGCTCCGGTCGTGGGAGACCCCGGAGATGATCGGCTGTTCCATGCCTTCGCTTTCCTCGACTTCCGAAACGATCCAGGTCCCGGGCTTCTGGCTGAACGACGAGCGGACGTGCAGGGGGATGTTGTACCGGCGCGCGTACTCCACGCAGCGCAGGTGCAGGATCTTGGTGCCGCTGGCGGCCATCTCCAGCATCTCCTCGTAGGAGACCTGGGGGATGCGCTGTGCGGTGGGGACGATGCGCGGGTCGGCGGTGAACACGCCGTCCACGTCGGAGTAGATCTCGCAGGCGTCCGCCTCCAGGGCGGCGGCCAGGGCCACCGCGGTGGTGTCGGAGCCGCCGCGCCCCAGGGTGGTGATGTCCTTGCTGTCCTGGGAGACGCCCTGGAAACCGGCGACGATGCAGATCGCGCCCTCGTCCACGGCCTCCTTGATGCGGCCGGGGGTGACATCGATGATCTTGGCGTTGCCGTGCAGGGACGTGGTGATCACGCCCGCCTGCGAGCCCGTGAACGACCGCGCCTCGAAGCCCAGGTTGGCAATGGCCATGGCGACCAGGGACATGGACATGCGCTCGCCCGCGGTGAGCAGCATGTCGAGTTCGCGGGCCGGCGGCATCGGGGACACCTGCTCGGCGAGGTCGATCAGCTCGTCGGTGGTGTCGCCCATGGCCGAGACCACGACGACCACGTCATATCCCGCTTTTTTCTGAGCGACGATCCGCTGGGCTACTCGCTTGATGGCTTCCGCGTCGGCCACGGAAGACCCACCGTACTTCTGCACGATCAAGGCCACGGTCGATGCTCCTGAGGAGTTGGGTTCACAGAGGATTGCAATGGAGTGTAACCGGCGACGCCATCGTCACCCTGTCCCACCTGGGACGGGACGGTTCGGGGCGTACCGGCGCACCGGGCACGGGTTACCCGATGATCCGGAGAGTACTCATATTTCAGCTCGGTTACGGCGAAATGTGAGCTAGAACTCCAGGCTGCGGCGCCCCTCGAAGGCGCGTCCCAGAGTGACCTCGTCGGCGTATTCGAGATCGCCGCCGACGGGAAGGCCGCTGGCCAACCGGGTCACTTTGAGACCCATGGGTTTGACCAGGCGGGCGAGGTAGGTGGCGGTCGCCTCCCCCTCAAGGTTGGGGTCGGTCGCCAGGATCAGCTCGGTGACCTCGCCGTCGGCGAGGCGTTTCATGAGCTCCTTGATCCGCAGGTCGTCCGGGCCCACACCCTCGATCGGGCTGATGGCCCCGCCCAGGACGTGGTAGCGGCCGCGGAACTCGCGGGTGCGCTCGACGGCGACGACGTCCTTGGACTCCTCGACCACGCAGATGACGGCGGGGTCGCGGCGGGGGTCGCGGCAGATCCTGCACTGCTCTTCCTCGGCCACGTTGCCGCAGACGGAGCAGAAGCGGACCTTCTCCTTGACCTCGACCAGCGCGCCGACCAGGCGCTTGACGTCCGCGTGCTCGGCGGACAGCAGGTGGAAGGCGATGCGCTGCGCGCTTTTCGGACCGACGCCGGGCAGCCGCCCGAGCTCGTCGATCAGATTCTGCACCGCGCCTTCGTACATCGCCGTCCACTTCGGTCGGACCGTGCGTCCGGGGCGGTCCGTCACCCCTGTACCACCACCGTATAGGGAACGACGACCTTCCGCGTACGCGTCGGGTCGCCGTCTTCGTCCGCCCCGGGAGGGGGGCGCGCGTCCGGGAGTGCCGGACCCCTTGGGTCGCGCAAGGCGCCGGCGGGGTTCTGGAGGCCCTGGAGGCGAAGTCCGAGGAACGAGGACTTCGCCGGAAGGGTCGAAGGTTCCCGCCCTCTAAGGGCGCCTTGCACGAACCGAAGCAGAGCGGAGGTTCAAAAAGGCACAGCTTAGAAGCCGGGCAGGCCGGGGAGTCCGCCGCCGCCCAGGCCCTGGGTGAGCGGGCCCATCTTCTCCTGCTGGAGCCGCTCCACCTGCGCCTCGGCGTCGCGGATGGCCGCCAGGACCAGGTCCGCGATGGTCTCGGCGGTGTCCGCCGCGTCGTCGGGGTCCACGGCCTTGGGGTCGATGGTGATGTCCTCGACCTGTCCGCGCCCGCTCAGCTTGACCTTGACCAGGCCGCCGCCGGAGGTGCCCTCCACCTCGGCGTCCTCCAGGGCCTGCTGGGCCTCCACGAGCTGCTGCTGCATCTGCTGGGCCTGCTGGAGCAGGGCCTGCATGTCCATTCCGCCAGGGTTCACGGCCGTCTCCTCGTCGCACCCGCGGTATCGGGTCTCGGTGTCATGTCCGTATGCCTGTGAGCGTAACCGGTTCCGGCGCGGCGGGCGGGCGTGCGGCCGCACGGGCCGCGAGGGCCTCGCCGATGACCGTGTCCAGGGAGGCGCGGGTCTTCTCCAGGGAGCGGATGGCGGCGTCGATGCGCTCGCGCTCGGCCCGGAACGTGTCGAGCAGGTCGGGGGCGGGTTCGCCGAGCTCGTTGGCGTACATGCAGGGCAGGATGTCGCGGACGGTGTCGCTGTTGAGTCCGGCGGAGTACAGGCAGCGGATGCGCTCGACGCGTTCGACGCTGTTCTCGGCGTACTCGCGGTGGCCGCCGGGCGAGCGGGTGGCGGCCAGCAGGCCCTGGTCCTCGTAGTAGCGCAGGGAGCGGGGGCTGGCGCCGGTCCGCCGGGCGAGTTCACCGATCCTCATCACGACCCCCTCGCGACCCCGTGTGAGCCGCACCACAAAGGCTTGAATCTGACATCCGTGTCAGATTTTACGCTCACGGTATGACGACGACAACGGCACGGATCCACGAGACGACCACCGCCACCGACCACCCGCTGCTCACCCCCTACGACCTGGCCGGGCTGGCCCTGCCCAACCGTGTGCTCATGGCGCCGATGACCCGGCTGCGCGCCGACGCGGACGGGGTGCCCGGCCCGCTGATGGCCGAGTACTACCGCCAGCGCGCCGGGGCCGGGCTCATCGTCTCCGAGGGGATCGCCCCGCGGCCGGACGGGCGCATCCACCCGCTCCAGCCCGGGCTGGACACCGACGCGCAGGTCCGGGGCTGGCGTTCGGTCACCGGGGGTGTGCACGCGGCCGGCGGGCGGATCTTCGCGCAGCTCATGCACGGCGGGCGCAACTCCCACCCCGCCAACCTCCCCGGCGGGGGGATCCCGGTCGCCCCGGCCGCGGTCGCCGCCCCCGGCCGGGTGCACACCCTCGACGGCAAGGTGGACCCGGTGGTCCCGCGCGCGCTGACGGCGGGGCAGGCGCGCGAAATCGCGGAGGGGCACGCGGAGGCGGCCCGCCGGGCGCTGCGCGCCGGGTTCGACGGGGTCGAGATCCACGGGGCGAACAGCTACCTCGTGCACCAGTTCCTGGCCGACGGCACCAACCCGCGCACCGACCGGTACGGCGGGTCCGTCGCCGGGCGCATCCGGTTCGCGGTGGAGGCGGTCGAGGCGGCCGCCGATGCCATCGGCGCCCACCGGGTGGGGTTGCGCATATCCCCCGGTAACACGGAAGGTGGAATGGTGGAGCGGGACCCGGCACCGGTGTACCGCGCCCTGCTGGCGGCACTGGCCCCGCTGGGCCTGGCCTACCTGCACGTCACCGACGACCCGCGCTTCCCGGCACTGGACGACCTGCGGCCCCGGTGGGCGGGGACCCTGGTGGGCAACACCGGGGAGCACACCGAGACCACGCGGGAGAGCGCCACCGCGCTCGTCGCCTCGGGCCGGGCGGACCTGGTGTCGGTGGGGCGGCCCTACATCTTCAACCCCGACGTGGTGGAACGCATCGCCGCCGGGGTGGCATGGACACCGATTCGGGGAAAGGACTACCACTACGGCAGTGGTCCGCACGGATACGTGGACCTTCCCCGGCACGATGCGGTTGCGACTCTCCGATCGTCCGTTTCCACCAGCGAAAATATCGAAGAGTAGCGATAACATCACTGCCGGTTGAAATCGTGCCTCACGGGGCACAATCGTCCCGGCGGTGTGCGCGAACACCGCCGGTCACAGCGACAGGCACGGGGGTCGAGGACGTGTTGACCGCACGAGAGCGCCATTCGGCGCTGATCGAGGCGATGATCGCGGACGGCACCCTGGTCGACGCCTCGCTCATCGAGACGTTCCGATCGGTGCCCCGCCACCGGTTCATCCCCGAGACCGGGGCGCTGACGGCGCACGGCACCACGCTCAACGCCGCCAGCGACCCGGACCTGTGGCTGTCCGCCGTCTACGCCGACAACGCCATCGTGACCAGGGTCGACGAACCCGGCGTCCTCATCCCCCGCGACGAGAACCAGGACCTGGAGGAGCGGAGCGACCGGGAGGTCGGGGTCCCCGAGCAGCGGCGCTCGCCCGCCCGGTCCACCTCCTCCAGCGCGGCGCCCACCGTCCTGGCCCGGATGCTGGAACTGGCCGAGCTGGCCCGCGGGCAGAAGGTGCTGGAGGTCGGCACCGGCACCGGCTGGAACACGGCGCTGCTGGCGCACCGGCTGGGCGACGCCGCGGTGGTGTCCGTGGAGATCGACGGGCGGCTGGCCCGGACCGCGCGGGAGACGCTGCGCTCGGAGGGCCACACCCCGACCGTGCTCGACGGCGACGGCTACGAGGGCTGGCCCGCGGAGTCCCCCTACGACCGGGTCATCTCCGCCTGCGGGGTGCGGCGCGTCCCGCCCGCCTGGATCGACCAGCTCGCCCCCGGCGGGCAGGCCGTGTGCCCCTGGGGCCTGCTGGAGGGCACCGGCGTGCTCGCCCGCTTCGTCTGCCCCGGCGACGGGACCGCGCGGGCGAGCTTCCACGGCGGCGTCGGGTTCGTGCCGCTGCGCACGCCCGGCCCGCGGCTGCCGCCGGTGCGCGACGCCGGGCAGCAGCCCGACGAGTACCGGCTCACCCAGGTGGACCCGGTGGCGCCGCTGATGGCGTTCCCGTCGGCGTTCGCGCTGTCGGTGATGGTCCCCGACTGGCGGCTGCGCCGCCGGTGGATCGGGACCGGGTCCGGGGTGTGGGTGTGCGACGGCGGGGAGTCGTGGGTGCGCGTGTACCCCTACGGCACCTCGTGGATGATCGAGCAGGGCGGGCCGCGCAGCATCTGGGACGAGTTCGAGGACGCGCTGGAGGAGTGGGGGCGGCTGGGGACGCCCGGCCCCGACCGGTTCGGGCTGTCGGTGGACAAGGACGGGGCGCACCGGGTGTGGCTGGACACGCCGGATCATCCGGGCTGGCCGGTCTGAGGGCGGGGCCGCGCCCCTGTCGGGGAACGCCGGTGCCCCCGGACCGGGGGGATGGTCCGGGGGCACGCGGGGTGTTCACGGTGGCCGGGACGCTCGCGCGCCCGGGCGTTCCGGGCTTTTCAGGCTTTCCGGGCTACTCGTCGGTCTCGCCGGAGTCCTTGTCCTTGGACCCCTCGGCGTTGCCGGCCTGGTTGCGCTCCTTGATCTTGCGCAGCAGGTCCTCCTTGCGGCGCTGGGCGTCGGCGCTGGGGCCGCTGGGACCGCCCTTGTTGCCCTTCGCGGCGGAGCGGGAGACGCCCCGCCCGCCGCCCAGGCCGAGGAGATTGTCGTTGTTGCGGGCCATGGGACCTCCCCCTGGGCGAGTCCGGGCTCGCCCTGTACTGTTCCGGTCTCTTGCAGGTTACCTGTAGCAAGACGATACGTCTCGTTGTTTTCTGGGGCTAACGTGGGACACATGGCACAGACCAGCACCCCGGAGGAACCGGCACGGCCCGCACCCGACCCCCGGCGCCGCAGCGAGCGGGCGCGCAAGGCCATCCTCGCCGCCGCGGGCGAACTGCTGGGCGAGGTCGGGTACGCCAGGCTGACCATGGAGGCGATCGCCGCCCGGGCCCGGGTCGGCAAGCAGACCATCTACCGCTGGTGGCCGACCAAGGCCGCGGTGGTGTTCGACGTGTTCACGGAACTGACCGGCGGGTCCGCGGGCGACCCGCTGCCGGACACCGGCGATCTCGACGCCGACCTGCGAACGGTACTGCACGCCATCGTCGACGAGTTCGCCGACCCGCTCATGGACCGCATCAACCGGGCGTTCGTCGCCGAGGTGCAGACCGACCCGGAGCTGGCCCGCAACGTGGTGGAGCAGCTGCTGCGCCCCAACCTGACGGCGTTCGAGGACCGGCTGCGGTCGGCGCGCGCGGCCGGGCAGCTCGACCCCGGGGTGGACACCGCCCTGGCGGTGGACCTGCTGCTGGCGCCGGTGCAGCAGCGGTGGCTCATGCGGTCCGGGGAGCTGACGCACCCGTACGTGGACGCCCTGGTGGACACGGTGCTGCGGGCCCTGCGGCCCCAGGACTGACCGCGGCCCCAGGACCGGCCGCGGCCGCGGGGCCGACCGCGCTCCCGCCAGGGGGCGGCGGCCTGCCGGAAGGCGACCGCCTCCACAGGAGACCGCCAGGGCCGGAGACAGCGGCTTTCGCAGAGAAGCGTCGAGAGTCCGGGCCGCAGCGGCGGAACGGGGGAGGTCGCTCGCCGGGAAGCGACCGCCTCCACAGGAGCACCGGGGCTCGGGGCGACCGCGGAGCGGCGGCCTACAGAGAGGTATCAGGGGCCTCGTGCTCGATCTCCTCGATGACCTTGCCGCCTAGGTGCGTCTCGATGAGGGCGGCGCCCATCCCCGGGGGGAGCGGGGCGTCGGCGGAGGCGGCGGCCGGGCTCGGGTCCGGCCGCTGAGCCGGGGCCGCGGACGCCTGCTCGGGCGCGGGGGCCGCGGCCGCAGGCTTGGCGGGCTCCGGGGCCGGTGCCGGGGTGCGCGGGGAGGGGGCGGACGGCTCGGGGCCGTAGTCCTCCGGCGGCGGGGCGGCCGCGGCGTCCTCGTAGGGGTCCGGCGGCGGCTCCTGGAGGCCGGTGACGATCTTGTCCGGCGGCGGGCCCGCCGGGGCGGCCGGGGCCGGCTTCTCCTGCGGCGGCGCCGACTGGGCCTGCGGCTGCGGCTGTGCCTGCGCCTGGGACTCCTGGGGGCGGGCCGGGGCGTCCCAGCCCGCGGGCTCGGCGGCCCGGACCGGGGCCGGGGCGGGCGCGGGGGCGGAGCCGCCGCCACCGGAGATCGCGGTGACCCGCACCTCCATGCCCAGCACCTGCTGGACGGCCGAGGCCACCACCTGGTCGCTGCCGCTGTTGCCGAACCCCCGGGCCTCGTTGGGCCGGGAGAAGCCGAGCACGACGGCGTTGCCCTCCACACCGACCGGGCGCACGTCGCTGCCGCTCAGCACCATCCAGGTGAAGCGGCGCAGGCGCTTGACCGTGTCCAGGATCTGCGGCCAGGAGGCCTGGATCCGGCCCAGGTCCACCGTCGCGCCGCCGCCCTGCGGCGCGGGGGCGGCCGCGGGGGCCGACGCCGCCGGGGCCGGTGCGCGCCGCGCCGGGGCGGCGTCCCAGCCGTCGGGCTCGGCGGCCCGGGACTGCGGCTGCTGCTGGGCCTGAGGCTGGGGCGGCTGGGGCGGCTGTGTCTGCGGCTGTGCCTGTTGCGGCTGCGGGGCCGGAGGCGCGGCGGGCGCGGCCGGTGCGGGCTGCGGCCGTGCCTGGGCCTGCGGCTGCACCGGGGCGGGCGCGGCGGGCGCCGCCACCGGGCCCGCGGCGATCCGCCGCTCCATCTGCTCCAGCCGGGCCAGCAGCGCGCCCTGGTCGCCGTCGGCCGACGGCAGCAGGATGCGCGAGCACATCAGTTCCAGCACCAGCCGGGGCGCCGTCGCCCCGCGCATCTCCGTCAGCCCCTGGTTGAGGAGGTCGGCGCCGCGGGTCAGCTCGGCCGGGCCCAACCGGGTCGCCTGCGCCTTCATCTGGTCGGCGGCCTCGGCGGCCACGTTCACCAGGCCCTTCTCCAGGGCGTCGGGGACCGCGGCCAGCACCACCAGGTCGCGGAACCGCTCCAGCAGGTCGGTGGCGAACCGGCGCGGGTCGTGGCCGCCCTCCACCATCCGGTCGATCAGGGAGAACACCGCGGCGCCGTCGCGCGCGCCCAGCGCGTCCACCATCTCGCCCAGCAGGCTGGAATCGGTGTACCCCAGCAGGGACACCGCGCCCTCCCGGGTGATGCCCTGGTCGTCCGAGCCCGCGATCAGCTGGTCCAGCACCGACAGGGTGTCGCGCGCCGACCCCGCGCCCGCCCGCACCACCAGCGGCAGCGCCGCCGGGTCGTAGGCGACCTTCTCCTGCTCCAGCAGGTCCTCCATCAGCTCCCGGAGGGTGCTCGGCGGGATCAGCCGGAACGGGTAGTGGTGGGTGCGCGACCGGATCGTGCCGATGACCTTCTCCGGCTCGGTGGTCGCGAACACGAACTTCAGGTGCGGCGGGGGCTCCTCCACCAGCTTGAGCAGCGCGTTGAAACCCTCGCGGGTCACCATGTGCGCCTCGTCGATGATGTACACCTTGTAGCGCGAGCTGACCGGCGCGAAGAACGCGCGTTCGCGCAGGTCGCGGGCGTCGTCCACACCACCGTGGGAGGCCGCGTCGATCTCGATGACGTCGATGCTGCCGCCGCCGTCGGGGGCCAGCGCCACACAGGAGTCGCACTCGCCGCACGGGTCCGGGGTGGGGCCCTGGGCGCAGTTCAGGGAGCGGGCCAGGATGCGCGCGCTGGTGGTCTTGCCGCAGCCCCGTGGGCCGCTGAACAGGTACGCGTGGTTGATGCGGCCGCTGCGCAGCGCCTGGCGCAGCGGCTCGGTCACGTGCTCCTGTCCGCGCACCTCGGCGAACGTCGCGGGACGGTACTTGCGGTACAGCGCGATGCTCACGGCGTGATCACTCCCCTGGTCCCTGCCACGGGTCCATTCAACCCGCGAGCACCGACAGCTCGCGCCGGTTCCGGGGAGAAACCTGGGGTGGACCGGGCCGGAGAATACAGAAAGGACCCCCCGCGCACCCGCCAGAGCCCACTTATCCTTGCTGCCTTCCGGCCCTGGGGAGGTTCATGAGATGACGCCGCACGAGGGGTCTGCCCCGAAGTCTATCCGAACACCGGGGTGCTCGGGCAACCGGGGCGGGGAGGGGCAGGGGAGGCAGGAAGGCGGCCGGGACCGGCCGCCGGGTGGCCCAGCGGCGGAACAAAGGGGGAGGATGGGCGCATGTTCGACCCTCACTCCCCTGTCGACCGGTCCCCCGGGCGGCGCGACCTCATCGTCTCCGTGCTGGAGAACGCCTTCGCCGACCTGATGTCCGGGGCGCCCTCCGCGTTCCGGGTCAAGTTCCGCAAGATGGCGGCCGACCCCTTCGCCTTCTACCGGGGCAGCGCCGCCCTGTTCTACGCCGACGTCGGCGACGCCGACGACCCGTGGGCCGACGCGCGCACCTCCCGGGTGTGGATCCAGGGCGACCTGCACAGCGAGAACTTCGGCACCTACATGGACGCGACCGGCCGGTTCGTGTTCGACGTCAACGACTTCGACGAGGCCTACCTGGGCCACTTCACCTGGGACGTGCTGCGGCTGTCGGCGAGCATCGCCCTCACCGCCTGGCGCAAGGCCCTGTCCGACGACGACATCGACGCGCTCGTGCGCCGCTGCGTCGACGCCTACGTCACCCAGGTGGCGGCGTTCGCCGAGAACGGCGGCGACCGCGACTTCTCCCTCAAGCTCGACACCACCGACGGCACCGTCCACGACGTCCTCCAGCGGGCCCGGCTCAACAGCCGCTCCGACATGCTCCTGTCCATGACCCGCCGCCAGGGGTACTCCCGGCTGTTCCGCGAGGGGCCCCGGGTGCGCCGGCTGGGCGAGGAGGAGCGCGAGCGGGCCATGACCGCCTACCGCGCCTACGTGGACACCATCCCGGCCGACCAGCGGCACGGCTCCCTCAGCTACGAGGTCAAGGACGTGGTGGGCAGCGGCGGGTTCGGCATCGGCTCGGCCGGGCTGCCCGCCTACACGTTCCTGGTGGAGGGGCCCTCCGAGGCCTGGGAGAACGACCTGGTGCTGTCGATGAAGCAGGGCAACGTCGCCGCCCCGTCCCGGGTGGTGCGCGACCCCGAGATCATGGACGCGTTCGAGCACCACGGGCACCGCACCGCCGTGTCCCAGCGGGCGTTGCAGGCCCACACCGACCCGCTGCTCGGGCACACCGAGATGGACGGGCGCGGGTTCGTGGTGAGCGAGGTGTCGCCCTACACCACCGACCTGGACTGGGACGGGCTCACCGAGCCCGCCGACATCGCGCCGGTGCTCGACTACCTGGGGCGGGCCGCCGCCAAGGCGCACTGCGTGTCCGACACCCACGCCGACGACTCCCTGGTGGGGTGGCAGGTGGAGGAGGCGCTGATGAACGTGCTGGGCGGGCGCGAGAAGGAGTTCTCGGACTGGTGCGCGACGTTCGCGCACGCCTACGCCGCGCAGGTGCGCGCCGACCACGCGCTGTTCGTCGACGCGTTCCGCAACAACGCCATCTCGGGGGTCCGTTCCAGCCACGGCTGACCGGCCGGAGAAACGCGTTCGAAGCACACCCGGACAACCTGTAGAGTTGTTCGCGGAGGATTCGCCTAGTGGCCTAGGGCGCACGCTTGGAAAGCGTGTTGGTGGCAACGCCTCAGGGGTTCGAATCCCCTATCCTCCGCAGACGCCCACGAGGGCGAACGGAAGGCCCCGACCGGACACCGGTCGGGGCCTTCGTCGTTCCCGGTCTCAGGCGGCGGACCGTTCCGCCGTCCTGGCGGGTTCCTCCGGTGGTGGCGGCAGACCGCGGAGGCGGCTCACCGGGGACAGGACGAGTGCGATCAGCACGGCGGCGGACGCGACCGCCGCCGCGGTCAACGCGTTCTCCGCTCCGATCCGGCCGGACAGCAGGCCCGCGGACAGGCCGCCGAGCGCGCCGCCGCCGAACAGCAGCGTGCGGAAGACCGCGGTCATCCGGCCCATCATCGACTTCGGGGTACTCGCCTGGCGCAGGCTGACGATGATGACGCCCGCGACGCCGAGTCCGAGGTAGGTGGTGAAGAAGGAGAGGACGAACATCCCCACCATCACCGGTCGGGGTCCGGCGGCCAGGACGATCAGCACCGGGCCGAGGAGAAGCGCGGACTGGGCGACCAGGTAGACCAGGCCGAGCCGGAAGCGCCGGATGACCCTCCGGGAGATCGCCGCGCCGATCAGCCCGCCCACGGAGGCGGCGGCGAAGATGCCGCCGAGGGTCGTCGAGTCCAGGTGCAGGTCCCGTGTCCCGTACAGCAGGAACATGGTCCACACGGTGACCATGGAGAAGTTGCAGCAGAACCCGATGAGCGCGAGGGACCGGAGAACCGGGTTCCCCAGTACCCAGCGCAGGCCGTCCCGGAGCTCGGTGGGCCAGTGCCGTCGTACGGCCGGGGGTTCGGGACGGGGTTCGGGGGTGCGGATGAGCAGCAGCGTGACCAGGGACACCAGGTAGGAGAACGCGTTGACGATCAGCGCCACGGGCGCGGTCAGGGCGCCGATCAGGACGCCCGCGAGCCCGGGTCCCGCCACGTCGGCGGCCGACGAGCTCATCCCCATCTTGGCGCCGGCCTCGACATAGTGCTTGGGATCGCGCACGAGGGTGGGCACGTACGACATCCAGCTCACGTCGAACAGCACCGAGGCGACGCCGACGGCGCAGGCGATCACCAGCAGGGAGGCCATGCTGAGCACGTCCGCCCAGTACAGGACGGGCACGAGGGCCAGTAGGACCATTCGGACGAGGTTGGTGCCGAGCATGATCCGCCGCCGCCGGACCCGGTCCACCCACACCCCGAAGACCAGGGCGAGGCCGAGGTAGGGGACGAGCTGGAGGAACCGCAGGACGCCGACCTGCTCGTCGGTGGCGTTGAAGGCGATGATCGCGGTCAGCGGCAGGGCGAGGTTCGTGACCTGGGTCCCCAGGAGCGAGAGCGTCTCGCCGAACCAGAACTTGAGGAAGTCCCCGTTGCGCCAGAGACCGCCCTCGGAGGGCTCCGCGGCGGGTGTCCGCTCGGCGGTCATCGCGGCCCGGCACCGACGAGGTCGGCGATCGCGTCGGCGACGCGGTCGACCTCCTCCTCGGTGTTGTAGTAGTGCGGCGACAGGCGCAGGCACCAGTCGACGTCCTTGTCCCCGAAGTCGAACCGGGCGAACTCGCGGAAGCTCAGCGCCGAGTTGACGCCGCGGGCGTCCACCGCCTCCTTGAACGGCTGCGCCTCCCAGCCCTGTACCTCGAAGGTGACCAGCGCGGCCAGGCGGGGGCCGCGGTCGAGCACGCGCACCCCGGGCAGGGGTTCGAGCCGGTCGCGCAGCCGGGCCGCGAGCGCCGGGGTCCGCTGTTCGATGGCCCCGATGCCGACCTCGCGGGCGTAGCGCACCGCGGCGGCGCTGCCGAGCACCGTGGCGTAGGGGAACTCCCACTCCTCGAACCGGGCCGCCGTCGCGGCGGGCTCGTAGCCGCCCGGCTCGGTCCAGCGGGCGCCGTGCATGTCGATGAACAGCGGTTCGTAACCCGCTTCCAGGACGCGGTCGGAGACGTACAGGAATCCGGAGCCGCGCGGGCCGCGGAGGAACTTGCGGCAGGTGGCGGTGAGGAGGTCGCAGCCGATCTCCTCGACGTCGATGGCGAGCTGGCCCACCGACTGGCAGGCGTCGACCAGGTAGAGCAGGTCGAGTTCGCGGCAGTGGCGGCCGATCTCGGCGACCGGCGAGACCAGCCCCGAGTTGGTGGGCACGTGGGTGGCGGACACCAGGCGCGGGCGGTGGGTCCGCATCAGCACGGCCATCGCCTCCACGTCGACCCCGCCGCCGGGCGCGTCGGGCGCGTGGACGATGCGCACGCCGAACCGCTTGCGCAGGGACAGGAAGGCGATCTGGTTGGAGATGAAGTCGTCGCGGGTGGTGAGGATGACGTCGCCCGCCTCGAAGGGGATCGACGACAGGGCGTTGGCGTAGGCGTGGGTGGCGCTGCCCGCGAACGCGATGTTGTCGGGCCGGGTGTTGATGAGGGCGGCGATCTCCGTGTAGAAGCCGCGGACCTCGGCGGCCCGGGCGGCCGACGCCTCGTAGCCGCCGATGCGCGCTTCGAGGTTCAGGTGGTCGACCATCGCGTCCAGGACGGGGGTGGCCAGCAGGCCGCAGCCCGCGTTGTTGAAGTGGACGACCCGCTCGCACCCCGGGGTGTCGGCCCGCAGGGCGGCGACGTCCAGCCGAAGTGCTTCCGGCGCGGGAACAGAAGCGCTACTCTGATCTCTCATGAACAACGGTAGCACTTCTGGCGATCTGGCCGAAAGCCTCCGGGCGCTGCTCTCCGGCCTCGCGCCCGGGGACCGGCTGCCGAGCAGCAGGGAGCTGGTCAAGAGGTACCGGGTCGGCCCCGCGACCGTGGCGCGGGCCATCGCGGCCCTGGCCGCGGAGGGCGCGGTGGTGACCCGCCCGGGCAGCGGGACGTACGTGGCGGAGCGGCGCGCACGGCCCCACGAGGAGGCGGCCGCCGACCTGTCCTGGCAGACGGTCGCCCTCACCGACCGCGCCGTCGACACCCGTCTGGTGGCCGACCCGCTCGGTCCGGCGCCGGCCGGGGCGGTCTCCATGGACGGCGGCTACATCCACCGTTCGCTCCAGCCCACCCGGGCGCTGAGCGCTGCGCTGGCGCGGGCGGCGCGCCGCCCGGACGCCTGGGACCGCGCCCCGGCCGGCGGGCTGGCGGCGCTGCGCGCCGCGTTCGGCCACCTGGTCGGCGGGGTGTCGCCGGAGGACGTGCTGGTCACCGCGGGCGGGCAGAGCGCGCTGTCGATCGCGTTCCGGGCCGTCGCCGGGCCGGGCAGCCCGGTCCTGGTGGAGTCGCCCACCTACCCCCGGGCCCTGGCCGCGGCCCGCGCGGCGGGGCTGCGGCCGGTGCCGGTGCCGCTGGACGCGGACGGGCTGCGGCCCGACCTGCTGGCCGACGCGTTCGCGATGACCGGGGCGCGGCTGCTGTACTGCCAGCCGACCTTCCAGAACCCGACGGGCGCGGTGCTGGCGCCCGAACGCCGCCGCCAGGTCCTGGACGTGGCGCGCGCCGCGGGCGCGTTCGTGATCGAGGACGATTTCGCGCGGCACCTGGGGCACGGCGGGCCGGTGCCGCGGCCGCTGGTGGACGAGGACCGCGACGGCACGGTCGTGCACGTGACCTCGCTGACCAAGCCCGCGGCGCCGAGCCTGCGCATCGGGGCGCTGGTGGCCCGCGGCCCGGTGATGGAGCGCATGCGGGCGGTGCGCCTGGTCGACGACTTCTTCGTCACGCGCCCGCTCCAGGAGGCCGCGTTGGAGGTGCTGGGCTCCCCGTCCTGGGAGCGGCACGTGCGGGCGCTGGGCGCGGCCCTGCGGGAGCGGTGCGCCGTGCTGGCCGACGCGGTCGCACGGGAGGTCCCCGGCGCGGCGTTCTCGGCCCCCGCGGGCGGGCTGCACCTGTGGGTCCGCCTTCCGGCCGGTGTGGACGACGCCGTGCTGACCTCCGCCGCGCGGCAGCGCGGTGTGGTCGTGAGCGCCGGCGGCCGCTACTTCGCCGCCGAGCCTCCGGCGGCCCATGTGCGCATCGGTTTCGCCGCCGCGGCCGACCACGCGGAGCTGGCCGAGGGCGCGCGGCGGCTGGGTTCCGCCCTCTCGGACCTCTCCCCCGGGCGGGGGTGAGCCGCCCGGAGGCGCGGGCCCCGCGGTCTCAGTCGCGGAAGTAGTGGCCCTGGCCGAGGTCCTCGATGAGCCCGGGCCCGGTCGGCCTCCAGCCCGTCAGCTCGCGGGTGGCCGCGCTGGAGGCCGGCTGGTCGAACAGGAGCATGCCGGCCAGCCAGCCGAAGTGGGCGCCCGCGTCCTCGGCGGGAACGGGGACCACCGGCAGGTCGAGGCGGCGGCCGATCACCTCGGCGACCTCGCCCAGGGGCACGCCCTCCTCGCCGACGGCGTGCAGTGTCGAGCCGGCCGGGGCCTGCTCCAGGGCCAGCCGGAACAGCCGGGCGGCGTCGAGGCGGTGCACGGCGGGCCAGCGGAGGGAGCCGTCGCCGATGTGCCCGGACACCCCCCTTCTCGCGGGCGGTGCGGACCAGGGCCGCGACGAAGCCGGGGTCGCCCTCGCCGTGGGCGGTCCGGGGGATGCGGACCACGGACGCGCGGACGCCGCGGTCCGCGAGCGCGAGCACCCGCTCGTCGTTGGCGGCACGGCCCTGGGGCCCGTCGTCGGCGGCCGGGTCGACGTCGTGGCCGTCCTTCTCGGTCGCCACCTGTCCGGGCACGATCGGGGTCCCGCCGGTGGTGACGAACGGCCGGTCGGAGCCGACGAGCGCCTCGCCGATCGCCTCGACGGCCCGGCGGTCCGCGGCGAGGGCGCCCCGGAAGTCCCCGGTGAAGGCGATGTCGTGTTTGAAGGCGAGGTGGACCACCCCGTCCGACGCGGCGGCGGCCTCGGCCAGGACGTCCGTGTCGTCCAGGCCGCCGCGGACCGCGTCGACCCCGGCGGCGGCCAGGGCAGCGGCGGAGGCGTCGGAGCGCGCCAGGCCGACGACCTTGTGACCCGCGGCGACGAGGTCGGGGATGAGGGCGGAACCGATCCAGCCGGTCGCGCCGGTGATGAGAACACGCATGTCGGGCTCCTCGCGATCGCAAGTGATGACAGTGACTGACATTGACTGCAGCAAACGATGTCAGTCACTGTCATGCAATACGATCGGACGCATGGGTCGATGGGAACCGAACGCGCGCGGACGCCTGGAGCAGGCGGCACTGGAGCTCTACGGCGAGCACGGGTTCGACCGGACCACCGTGAAGGAGATCGCCGAGCGGGCGGGGCTGACCGAGCGCACGTTCTTCCGGCACTTCGCCGACAAGCGCGAGGTCCTGTTCCCCCAGTCGAACCCGCTGCAGACGACCCTGGTCGCCGCGCTCGCCGACGCGCCCGGGGACGCGGCGCCGATCGACGCGGTGGCCGCGGCCCTGACGGCGGCCGCCCCGCTGTTCGAGGAGCGCCGCGAGCTCGCCGCACGGCGCCAGACCGTCATCGACGCCAACGCGGAACTGCGGGAACGCGAGCTGATCAAGCTCGCGTCGCTCGGCGAGGCCCTCGCCGACGGCCTGCGGCTGCGCGGCACCCCGGAACCGGCGGCGGGCCTGGCCGCCGAGGCGGGTGTGGCCGCGTTCAAGGCCGCGTTCAAGGAGTGGATCGGCGACGCCGGCGGACCCGACCTCCCGCAGTGCCTCCGGCGCGCGTTCGCCGAGCTCACGGCCGTTGTGGCGGGAGCGGAGCGCACGGCGGGCCGGTGAACTCCGGCCGGTGAGCTCCGGCCGGTGGGCCCCGGGCTCAGAGGGTCCCGGGCTCAGAGGGTCCCGGGCTCAGGGGGTCCCGGCGCGGCGGGCGGTGACCTTGGAGGCGGGCAGGCGGCCCGCCCTGGAGGTCCCGTGCATGGTGTCCCCGTCCAGGGTGAGGTCGAAGAACAGGTTCAGGCGCATCGGCCGGGTGACGGACTGGTGCCAGGTGAGCCGGTCCCCGTCCACGGCGGGCTCGCGCAACTCCACCTCCCCGTGGCCGTCCCGGGCCGTGCCGGTGAGGACACCGGCGGTGCGGGTGAACTCCACGGTCGGGGTGAGCCGGCCGATGGGCGTGGTGATCGACAGTTCCCACACGCCTTCGACGGTGGCGGTCATGGCTGTGCTCCTTGTTCCGTTGTCTCGTTGTCTCGTCGTTCCGCGGTGGACGGGGCGTTCAGCCGACGGGGACGGCGCCCACGGCGCGCCAGACGGTCCCCCGGCGCTCGTAGGCGAACAGGCGCTCCACGGAGTGGGCGATGCGCGGCCCGAACTCGCGTTCCAGCAGGTGGAGGCCGAGTTCCAGGCCCGAGGTGACCCCCGCGGCGGTGACCAGGTCGCCGTCGTCCACCACCCGGGCGTCGATCGCGACCGTGCCGGTGGCGGCGAGCAGGTCCAGGCCCAGGTGGTGGGTGGTGGCCGGACGGCCCTCGGTGAGGCCCGCCATGGCCGCGATGAGCGAGCCGCCGCACACGGTCGCGAGCGTGGCGCCCGGCCGGGCCAGCACCTCGGCCAGCAGACCCGGCAGCGGGGTGCCGAGCGCCCGGCCCAGGATCATCGGGATCGAGTCCTCGGCGGGCTCCCCCGCCATCTCCTCGTCCGTGGGGACGGGCCCCACCGCCCCCGGCACGACGACCAGGTCCGCCGTGTCCGGGGTGAGCGGCCCCGCCGCCCGCAGGGAGATCCCGTTCCCCGAGGGCACCTCGCGGGCCCCTTCGGCGGAGACCAGTTCCACGGTCAGCGCCCCGCCGGTGGCCTCGCCCCCCGCGTGGAGCACCTCGAACGGTGCGATGACGTCCATCGGATCGAAGCCGTCGAACAGCACGACCTGTGCTCTCCTCACCCTGTTCCCCCTCGGTGTCGATTCGTTCGCACCGCCACGTTAGGAGCGGGCCGACAGGGTCCGGAAGCGTCCGATCGGACAGATGGCAACGGATTCCGGACAGCCGCGGAGAACGGCTGTACAAGATTGAATACGCAGGTGAGAGCAGGTGTCCGAACTCCGACTGTCGGCTAGATTCGGCCGCATGCACACCGTCGCCGTCCTCGCCCTGGACCGGGTCGTCCCCTTCGACCTCTCGGTCCCCGTCGAGGTCTTCTCCCGCACCCGGCTGCCCGACGGCCGCTCCGCCTACCGCGTGCTGATCTGCGGCGCCGCCGAGGAGGTCGACGCGGGCGTGTTCGGCCTGCGCCCGCGCCACGGGCTCGACGCGCTGGCCGCCGCCGACACCGTCGTGGTCCCCGGCACCGCGGACCCCGCGGCCCCGCTCCCCGCGAACGCGGCCGCCGCGCTGCGGGAGGCGGCCGCGAACGGCGCCCGTCTCGCGTCGATCTGCTCGGGCGCCTTCACGCTGGCGGCCGCCGGGCTGCTCGACGGGCTGCGGGCCACCACCCACTGGGCGGCCGCCGGCGCCCTGGCCCGCCTGTACCCGGACGTCGAGGTGGACCCCGGCGTCCTGTACGTGGACAACGGGAACGTCCTGACCTCGGCCGGGGCGGCCGCCGGGCTGGACCTCTGCCTGCACATGGTGCGGTGCGACCACGGCTCGGCCGTGGCCGCCGACATCGCCCGGCTGTCCGTGGTGCCACTGGAGCGGGAGGGCGGCCAGGCCCAGTTCATCGTTCACGAGAGCCCGCCGGCCCCCGCCGGGGCGGCGCTGGAACCCCTGCTGGCGTGGGCCTCCGACAACGCCCACCGCGGGATCACCGTCGCCGACCTGGCGGCGCGCGCCGGGATGAGCACGCGCACGCTGTCCCGCCGGTTCCGCGAGCAGGCGGGCACCACCCCGTCGCGGTGGCTGGCCCGGGTGCGGGTGCGCCGGGCCCAGCACCTGCTGGAGACCACCGACCACCCGGTGGACCTGATCGCGGCGCGCAGCGGGTTCGGCTCCCCCACGGCGTTCCGGGAGCGGTTCCGCGAGGTGGTGGGGGTCGGCCCGCACGCCTACCGGGGGGCGTTCGGCGGGTTCAGGGGGTCCGGTGGATCCGGCGGGCGCCGGTGACGGAGAGCATCAGCGAGTACAGGCCGGTGGTGGCGGTGATGAACATGATGTTGTTCCTGGCCCCGCCGAACGCGATGTTGGACACCGGCTCGGGCACCAGGATCCGCCCGATGAGGGTGCCGTCCGGGTCGTAGCAGTGCACCCCGCCGTCCATGGCCGCCGCCCACAGCCGGCCCTCGTCGTCGAACCGGATGTTGTCGAACCGCCCGTACCCCTGCGGGACCTCGGTGAAGACCCGGTCGCCGGCGAGCGTGCCGTCGCCGCGGACGTCGAAGACCCGGATGTGCCCGGCGCGGGTGTCCGACACGTACAGCCGCTCCTCGCCGGGCGAGAAGACCAGGCCGTTGGGGCCCTCGAAGCCGTCGGCGGCGAGCCGGACCTCCCCGGTGGCGGGGTCGGCCCGGTAGACGTTGCGGGCGCCGATCTCGCTCTGGGCGCGGTGGCCCTCGTAGTCGCTGGTGATGCCGAAGTCGGGGTCGGAGAACCAGACCGAGCCGTCGGAGCGCACGACGGCGTCGTTGGGGCTGTTGAACCTCTTGCCGCGGTAGTGGTCGGCGAGGACGGTGAGGGTGCCGTCGTGCTCGGTCCGCACGACCCGGCGCCCGCCCTGTTCGCAGCTGACGAGCCGGCCTTCGCGGTCCAGGGTGTTGCCGTTGACGTGCCCGGCCGGGGAGCGCAGGACGCCGACGGCGCCGGTGCGTTCGTCCCAGCGCAGGATGCGGTCGTTGGGGATGTCGCTGAAGACGAGCTGGCCCCAGGCGGGGAGGTAGAGGGGGCCCTCGGCCCAGCGGCAGTCGTCGTAGAGGAGCTTGAGGCGGGAGTCGCCGTTGGCGCAGCGGCCGGTCCGGAAGCGGTCGTCCAGAGTCTCGTAGATTCCCTCGATGGAGGACATCATATCTCCTTGATCACCATTGACCGAATATCATCCTGTCTGGAGACATGAATACCGTAGGATCTCTTGTATCCACAAGCGTGCAGACGAGAGGACGTGACCGGTGGACGAGACCGACCGCAGGCTCGTGGCCCTGCTCCAGGAGGACGCCGGGCGCTCCTACGCCGCCCTGGGCGAGATCGTGGGCCTGTCCGCGGGGGCGGCCCACGAGCGGGTGCGCAAACTGCGGGCGCGCGGGGTGATCCGGCGCACCACCGTCGAGGTCGACCCGGCCGCCCTGGGCCGGGGGGTGCTCGCGTTCGTGATGGTCGACTCGACCGCCTGGATGGGCGGCTCCGGCGCGGCGCTGGCCGCCCTGCCCGAGGTCCAGGAGGCGCACGTCATCGCGGGCAGCGCGACCCTGCTGCTGAAGGTGCGCACCGCCACCACGGAGGGGTTGCAGGACGTGCTGCGCCGCCTGTACGAGGTGGAGGGGGTGTCGGGCACACAGGCCACGGTGGTGCTGGAGACGTTCTTCGAACGCCCCGTGTCCGCGGCAGACTGACCCCCGGCCTCGCCGCCCGCGCCCCCGCCGTGTTCAGGGGCGCGGGATGTTGCGCAGGTTGGAGCGGGCCAGGTCGACCATCGAGCCCACCCCGCCCTGGAGCACCGTCCGGCCCGCGGACAGGGCGAACCCGGCGACCTGGTCGGCGGTGATCCGCGACGGGATGGACAGCGCGTTGGGGTCGGTGACCACGTCCACCAGGACCGCCTCGGTGGCCTCGACCGCCTCGCGCAGGGCGTCGCGGACCTCGTCGGGGCGGGTGACCCGCAGGGCGCGCATCCCGATCGCCCCGGCGATCGCCGCGTAGTCCACCGGCGGGTGGTCGGTCTGGTAGGCGGGCATGCCGTCCACCAGCATCTCCAGCCGCACCATGCCCAGCGACGAGTTGTTGAAGACCACGGTGGCCACCGGCAGCCCGTGCTGGTGGACGGTGATCAGCTCGCCCAGCAGCATGCTCAGCCCGCCGTCCCCCGACAGGGACACCACCTTGCGGTCCGGCGCGGCGTAGGCGGCGCCGATCGCGTGCGGCAGGGCGTTGGCCATGGTGCCGTGCGTGAACGAGCCGATCACCCGGCGGCGCCCGTTGGGGGTGAGGTAGCGGGCGGCCCACACGTTGTTCATGCCGGTGTCGACCGTGAACACCGTGTCGTCGGGGGCGACCTCGTCCAGCACGCGCGCCACGTACTCCGGGTGGATCGGCGTGTGGTCGGCGATGTTCCCGGTGTAGGCCTCCACCACCCTGGTCAGGGCCCGCTCATGGCGGCGCAGCATGCCGTGCAGGAAACGGGTGTCGGACTTGTCGCCGATGAGCGGCAGCACCGAACGCAGGGTGGCGGCCACGTCGCCGTGCACGCCCAGGGTGAGCGGCACCCGGCGGCCCAGCCGGCGGGGGTCGCGGTCGATCTGGACGACGTTCTTCCTGGGCAGGAAGTCGTCGTAGGGGAAGTCGCAGCCCAGCAGCAGCACCAGGTCGGCGTCGTGCAGCGCGTCGTAGCAGGCGCCGTAGCCGAGCAGGCCGATCATGCCGACGTCGTAGGGGTTGTCGAACTGGATCCACTCCTTGCCGCGCAGGGTGTGCCCGACGGGGGCGTTCACCCGCCCGGCCAGGGTCATGACCTCGCCGTGGGCGTCGCGCACCCCGGCGCCGCAGAACAGCGCGACCTTCTCGGCGGCGTTGATCCGCTTGGCGAGTTCCCGGACGTCGTCCTCGGCGGGCCAGGCGGTGGCGCGCACGGGCACCGACGGGGTGGTGTCGGGGCCGCCGACGGCCTTGCGCCCGGCGATGTCGCCGGGCAGGACCAGCACCGCGACGCCGGGGGTGCCCAGGGCGTGCTGGATCGCGATGCGGGCCAGCCGGGGCATCTGGTCGGGGCGGGAGACGAGTTCGCGGAACTCGGTGACGTCGCCGAACAGCCGCTCGGGGTGGGTCTCCTGGAAGTAGCCGGTGCCGATCTGCCGGGAGGGGATGTGGGAGGCCAGCGCCAGCACGGGCACCCCGCTGCGCTGGGCGTCGTAGAGGCCCTGAACCAGGTGGGTGTTGCCGGGGCCGCAGGAGCCCGCGCACACCGCCAGGCCGCCGTCGATCTGCGCCTGGGCGGCCGCGGCGAAGGCCGCCGCCTCCTCGTTGCGAACGTGGATCCACTCGATGCCGTCGGTCCCGCGCACGGCGTCGACCACGGGGTTGAGGCTGTCGCCGACCACGCCGTAGATCCGGGTCACCCCGGCGGCGACCAGCGTCCGGACGAGCTGTTCGGCGACGGTGTTCCTGGCCATGGCGGTTCCCCCCGGAGCGCGGCGACGGTGCGCGGGGCGCCGCGGCGGCGCCCCGCGTCCCACGCTAGGAGCGCACCCCGCCGTTCCCCCGCACCGCCACGCCCACCCGGGTCAGCCGACCCGGAGCGCCTGGTCCCCGAACCTCGCCACGATCTCCATGTGGCCGCCGAGAGCTTCGATATAGCCGCGGATGGTGGCGATCTCCGACCGGTCGAGTTCTCCCCGCTCGATCCGGGAGACCCGTGACTGGGAAATGCCCAGCTGGTCGGCGAGGGCGGTCTGGTCGATCCCGTGCGCCCTGCGGATCTCCGCGAGCCGGTAGGCCCGCTCCTCGGCCTTGAAGCGTTCGACTTCTTCAGCGATCCGGTCCTCGTTGAGCCCTCCGACGGAGATCGTCTCAGCCCGGACATCTCTCCACTGTCTTGCCACCAGTCAGCCCCTCTCCATCCCGTAACCGCCGGCCGACCACCGGCGATAACGGTCCTCGGCCAGTGGGATGTTCCTGTCGTACCACTCTTTCCAGCGCCCCGCCTTGTCCCCGGCGACGAGCAGGACCGCCTGTCGTTGGGGGTCGAAGACGAACAGGATCCGGATGGCCGACCCCTCCGCCGACCGGGGGCGCAGCTCCTTCAGGTTGTGGATCCTCGATCCGCTGATCACGTCCACCAGGGGTCTGCCCAGCGTCGGTCCGATGCTCTCAAGCCTGTCGATGGCGGCCACGACGTTCTCGGCGATACGCGGCTCCTCCTTGGCCAGGGCGAGCAACCAGTCATCCACTTCGTCCAACAGGATCACATTCCATGCCACCCTCATTATGCTACGAGAGTTCTATGACGCAAGGGTTCTTTTTGTCGAAGTCCGCAGGGCCGGGTCAGGCGTAGGGGTCGGTGATGGTGCGCAGGCGGGTGAGGATGCGGCGGAGGGCGGCCATGTCGCGGGCGCCGAGGTGGGCGGTCCACTCGGCCTCGACGCGGGCGACGATCCCGGCGGCCGCGGCGATGGCGCGCTCGCCGCGGGGGGCGGCGCGGATGAGGCGGGCGCGGGCGTCGGTGGGGTCGGGGACGCGCTCGACGTAGCCCGTCTCCACGAGGCGGTCGATGAGGAAGCCCGCGCTCTGCTTGGTGATGCGGGCCTGTTCGGCGAGGTCGGTGAGGCGGCTGCCGCCCGGGGCGACGCGCTGGAACAGCCGCCCCTGGGAGAAGGTGATGTCGTCGTAGCCGAGGGCGGCGAGCTCGGCGAAGACGCGGCGTTCCATCTCCCGGTAGGGGATGAAGAGCAGCAGACCTGTGTTGAGCTCGGATTCTTCGGCGTCCATCGGTGCCACCCCCTGGAATTGCGGCGGTCTCTTTGAGAGAATTGGTCAGAGAAGCTTACCTTTATCGCGCCACCGGGAGGCCGCGATGGACCGGGAAGACAGCTGGCGGGTCATCGAGCGGGAGCGGCTCGCGCTCGCCGACCTCCTGGAGGGGCTCACCGAGGAGCAGTGGGAGGCGCCCTCCCTGTGCACGGAGTGGCGGGTGCGCGATGTGGCGGGCCACGTGGCCTTCACGCCGCAGATCACCTCCCTGCCCATGGCGCTCAAGGAATTCGTGCGGGCGGGCGGCTCGTACAACCGGATGATCCGCGACGTGTCGATCCGGCACGCCCGCGGGCCCGGCGTCGACCTGGTGGGCGAACTGCGCGAGTACGCGGCCTCGCGGGAACTCGTGGCGCTGACCAACTACGAGAACATCCTGTTCGACACCCTGGTGCACGCCCAGGACATCGCCGTGCCGCTGGGCATCGACCACCCGGCGCCGGTGGACGCGGCCCGGGCCGGGGCGGACCGGGTGTGGTCGATGGGGTGGCCGTTCCGGGCCGGGAAGAGGCTGGCCGGGCTGCACCTGGTGGCGACCGACACCGACTGGGAGGTCGGCGCGGGAGAGCGGGTGGAGGGACCGATGCTCGCGTTCCTGCTGCTGCTCACCGGGCGCCCGGCGATGCTGGACCGGCTGTCGGGCCCCGGGGTCGCGGCACTCACCAGGGTGGTTAATACATAAGTAGACTAGTCACTTTGTGGAATAGGATGCTCCTCAAGCCACGAGGTGAGGAGTCCGTGATGGGTCCTGGGGACAGGGTGCGCTACGTCGCCCTCGGCGACAGTCAGACCGAGGGCGTCGGGGACGGGGACGACGCCCTCGGCGTTCGCGGCTGGGCCGACCGGCTGGCCGAGAAGATGGCGGCGACGGGCGCCCGGGTGGAGTACGCGAACCTCGCGATCCGCGGGCGGCTCGCCGGGCAGGTGCGGGCCGGGCAGTTGGAGCCCGCGCTGGCCCTGGAGCCGACCGTGGCCACGGTGTTCGCCGGGGTCAACGACGTGATCCGCCCCGGGTACGACGCCGACGCGGTCGTCGGCGACCTGGAGGCGATGTTCGCCGCCCTGACCGGGGCGGGCGCCCGGGTGGCCACGATGACCTTCCCCGACATCGCCGCGATCGCCCCGCTGGCGCGACCCCTGATGCCGCGGGTGCTGGACTTCAACGAGCGGATCCGCAGGGCGGCCGCGCGCCACGGTGTGGTGGTCGCCGACACCGCGCGGCACCGGATCTCCACCGACCGCCGGCTGTGGGCGATCGACCGGCTGCACTGTAGCCCGCTGGGGCACGCCCGGATCGCCGGCGCGATGGCCTCGGCGCTGGAGCTGCCCGGCGCGGACGAGAGGTGGGCGGAGCCGCTGCCCGCGATACCCCGGCCCGGGACCCTCCTGACGGTGGCCGACGAGGTCCGCTGGCTGGGCACGTTCCTGGGCCCGTGGGTGATGCGGCGGCTGCGCGGGCGCTCCTCCGGGGACGGCCGCACCGCCAAGCGCCCGGCGCTGATGCCCGTCGAGATCGGCTGACCGGGTCGCCCGACCGGGTTGGGGGACCAAGTCGGCCGACCCGGTTGACCGACCTGGTCGCCTGACCCGGTCGGGCGACCGGGTCAATTGACCAGGGTCTGCGCCCGTCTTCCGGGGGCGATCTCCGACCCATTTTGCAACTTGTTGCATAATGGGATGCGGGCCGTCCGGACAACGGCCCGCGAGGCACCCCGCGCGGAGGAGACACGATGACCGACTACCCCCACCTGCTGGCACCCCTGGACCTGGGCTTCACCACCCTGCCCAACCGGGTCATCATGGGCTCGATGCACCTGGGCCTGGAGGAGCACCCCGGCGGCTTCGAGCGGATGGCGGCCTTCTACGCCGAACGCGCCCGCGGCGGCGTCGGCCTCATCATCACCGGCGGCATCGGCCCCAACGACCACGGCGTCACCTTCAAGGGCGCCGCCAAGCTCACCAACGGTGACGAGGTCGCCCAGCACCGGATCATCACCGAGGCCGTGCACCGCGAGGGCGGCCGCGTCGCCATGCAGATCCTGCACACCGGCCGCTACGCCTTCGACGAGAACCTCGTCGCCCCCAGCGCGATCCAGGCCCCCATCAACCCGTTCACCCCGCACGAGCTCACCGCCGACGAGGTCGAGCAGACCATCGAGGACTTCGCGAACGCCGCCGCCCTGGCCCGCGAGGCCGGGTACGACGGCGTCGAGATCATGGGCTCCGAGGGCTACCTCATCAACCAGTTCATCGCCGCCGCGACGAACAGGCGAGAGGACGAGTGGGGCGGTTCCTACGAGAACCGCATGCGCTTCCCCGTCGAGATCGTGCGCCGGGTCCGCGAGCGGGTCGGCACCGACTTCATCATCGTGTACCGCCTGTCCATGCTCGACCTGGTGCCCGGCGGCTCCACGTTCGAGGAGGTCGTCCGGCTCGCCAAGGCCGTCGAGGCGGCCGGGGCCACCATCATCAACACCGGCATCGGCTGGCACGAGGCGCGCATCCCCACCATCGCCACCTCCGTGCCGCGCGGCGCCTACGGCTGGGTGACCGAGAAGCTCATGGGCGAGGTGTCCGTCCCCCTGGTGGCGGTCAACCGCATCAACACCCCCGAGGTGGCCGAGGAGATCATCGCGAGCGGCCGCGCCGACATGGTCGCCATGGCCCGCCCCTTCCTCGCCGACCCGGAGTTCGTGGCCAAGGCCGCCGCCGGGCGCGCCGAGGAGATCAACACCTGCATCGGCTGCAACCAGGCCTGCCTGGACCACACCTTCAGCCTCAAGATCACCTCCTGCCTGGTCAACCCGCGCGCCTGCAACGAGACCGAGCTGGTGCTCTCCCCCACCCGCCTGCGCAAGCGCGTCGCCGTCGTCGGCGCGGGCCCGGCCGGGCTGGCGTTCTCGGTGTCGGCCGCCGAACGCGGGCACGAGGTCACCCTGTTCGACGCCGCCGACGAGATCGGCGGACAGCTGAACATGGCCCGCCGGGTACCCGGCAAGGAGGAGTTCGACGAGACCCTGCGCTACTTCCGGGTGCAGCTGGACAAGCACGGCGTGGACGTGCGCCTCAAGACCGAGGTGAACGCCGACGACCTGACCGGCTACGACGAGGTCGTGCTGGCCACCGGCGTCAGCCCGCGCACCCCCGAGATCCCCGGGATCGACCACCCCAAGGTCGTCGGCTACGTCGACGTGCTGCGCGAGAACGCCGCGGTGGGCGAGCGCGTCGCCGTCATCGGCGCGGGCGGCATCGGGTTCGACGTCGCCGAGTTCCTCACCGACGGCGGCGAGCAGGCGTCCCTGGACCCGGACGAGTTCTTCCGCCAGTGGGGCGTGGACACCGACCACACCACCCCCGGCGGCCTGCGCGCCCCCGAGCGGCCCGCCCCGCCGCGCCGCGTCCACCTGCTCCAGCGCAAGACCAGCAAGGTCGGCGCGGGGCTGGGCAAGACCACCGGGTGGATCCACCGCCTGGAGATGCGCCACCGGGGCGTGGAGATGCTCGCCGGGGTGGAGTACACCCGGGTCGACGACGCAGGCCTGCACATCGTGGTCGGCGGCGAGCCGCGGCTGCTGGAGGTGGACACCGTCGTGGTGTGCGCCGGCCAGGACCCGCGCCGCGACCTGGTCGACGCGCTGGCCGGGCGCGGGGTGACCGCGCACCTCATCGGCGGCGCCGACGTGGCCGCCGAGCTGGACGCCAAGCGCGCCATCGACCAGGGCACCCGCCTGGCCGCCGCCCTCTAAGGGGGACCCGTACGGCGGCGGGCGCGTACCCCGGCGGATCCGCTCGGATGCGCGCCCGCCGCCCGAACCTAGAATGCGCACATGTCCCTGCCCCACGCCATCCTGACCGCCCTGCTGGAGAAGCCCTCCTCCGGGTCCGAGCTGACCCGGCGGTTCGACCGGTCGATCGGCTACTTCTGGTCGGCCACCCACCAGCAGATCTACCGGGAGCTGGGCAAGCTGGAGCAGGCCGGGCTGATCCGCGCGCTGCCCTCGCCGGTCCCCACCCGGGGGCAGAAGAAGGAGTACGAGGTCCTGCCCGAGGGCCGCGAGGAACTGCGCGCCTGGGTGGACCGCCGCGAGGACCCCAGGGTCGGCCGGGACCCGCTGCCGCTGCGCCTGCGCGCCGCCGGCGTGGTGGGCGTGGGCGGGCTGGTCCCCGAGCTGGCCCGCCACCGCGACCTGCACCGCGCCCGGCTGGAGGAGTACCGGGAGTTCGAGCGCCGGGACTACCCGAACGGCCCGCGCACCGAGCAGGAGCGCATCCAGCTGCTGGTGCTGCGCGGCGGCATCGACATGGAGACCGGCTGGGTCTCCTGGCTCAGCCGCGCCGTGGAGGAGCTCTCCGAGTCCGCCCCGCCCCCGGCGTCCCCGTCCCCGGTGTCCTCGGCCCCCGCGTCCCCGGCCCCGGCCGTCTCAGCCGACCGGGACGGGTCCTGACTCCGACAGGTCCTCGGGCAGCCGCAGCCCGGGGGTGCGCAGCGGGGTCAGCGTGGAGCTGAGCACCATCGCCGCCGCCCCGATCGCCGGGGCGGTGTCGGCGAACTCCGACAGCCGCACCCGCACCGGGTCGCCCGGCCGACCCCCGAACGCCGCCTCCAGTTCCCGCCGCACCGCCGGCAGGTAGGTCGCGCCCGCGACCGCCTGCCCCGCCCCGGTGAGCACCACCAGGTCCGGGTCGAGCACGCCGACGAGGGTGCGCACCGCCACCGCCGTGTACCGGGCGGACCGCTCCAGCAGGGCCCGCGCCGCGGGGTCCCCGCCCCGGGCCGCCCGGACGACCGCCGCGAACCCGGCCGTCACCGAGGCACCTCCGTTCGGACGGAGGGCGCCGCCCCCGCTCTCCGTGCCGTCCGCGCCGATCACGCCCGGCACCCCGGCGACCCCGGCGGCGCGGGCCGCGTCGGTCACCGCGGCCGGGCCCGCCACCGCCTCCAGGCATCCCCGCGCCCCGCAGGCGCACGGCGGCCCGTCGATGTCCACGCACACGTGCCCCAGCCCGCCGGCCCGGCCGTGCGCGCCGCGGTAGGGGACGCCGTCGACCAGCACCCCCGCGCCCAGGGCCGCCCCGGTGTGCACCGCCACCAGGACCGAGGAGCGCCCGGCCGACCCCGACCAGTACTCGCCCAGGGCGGCCGCGGTCGCGTCGTCGCCGGTGACCACCGGCAGTCCGGCGGCCCGCTCCAGCTCCCGCGCCCGGGCCGCGTCGCCCGCGGCGGAGACCAGGCCGATGCCCAGCAGCCTCTCCCGGTCCACCCCGGCCCCTTCGACCAGGGCCTCCACCCGGCGGGCCGTGTGCTCGGGCTCCCCGGCCGGGTCGGCGTCCCGGGGGCCGACGTGGGCCGTCCGGGAGACGACGGCGCCGGTCAGGTCGGTGAGCGCGTAGGTGGTGCCGCCCGCGTCCAGGTGCACGCCCACGGCGAACCGGGAGGCGGGGGCCAGGCGCAGCAGCACCCGCGGCTTGCCGCCGGTGGACTCGGCCCGGCCGACCTCGTTGACCAGGCCGTCGGCGAGCAGCCCGCGCACCACGGTGGAGACCGTGGCCGCGGTCAGCCCGGTGGCACCCGCCAGCCCGGCCCGGCTGATGGTCCCGGCCGCCCGGATGACGTCGAGGACCGTGGCCCGGCTCGACGTGTGGGGAATGGCCCGACCCAAGGGAACCTCCGGCTGCGCTGCGTGTTCGGTGCGCCCCAGGGTAGCCGCCGCCCCACTCTTGACTTACTTAGTTCATTGAAGAAAGAATCCTCGCACTACAGGCCCGCACCCGAGGAGCACGATGCCCAGCCACACCCTCCACGACGGATGGCGTCTGACCGCCACCGCCGGACCCGTCCCCGAGCACATCGCGGGCCGGGAGATCCCCGCCGCGGTGCCCGGGAGCACCCACCTCGACCTGCTGGCCGCCGGGCTCATCCCCGACCCCTACCTGGACTCCGCCGAGGCCGAGCTCGCCTGGGCGCACCGCACCGACTGGCGCTACACCCTCAGCTTCGAGGCCGACGCCCCCGCCGACGGCGAACGCGTCGACCTGGCCTTCGACGGGCTGGACACCATCGCCACCGTCACCCTCAACGGGCGGGTGCTCGGCACCGCCGCCAACATGCACCGCTCCCACCGGTTCGACGCCCGCCCCGCCCTGCGCGCCGGGACCAACGAGCTGACCGTGGACCTGCACTCCGCCCTGGAGCACGCCGAGCGGGAGCGCGAGCGCCTGGGCGCCCGCCCGCACGTCAACACCCACCCCTACAACCTGGTCCGCAAGATGGCCTGCTCCTTCGGCTGGGACTGGGGGCCCGACCTCCAGACCGCCGGCATCTGGAAGCCGGTCCGCCTGGAGCGCTGGACCACCGCCCGCCTGGCCCGCGTCCGCCCCCTGGTCACCGTGGACGCCGACGGCACCGGCCGGGTCGAGGTCCACGCCGACCTCGAACGCTCCGGCCTCCGACCCGGGGACGGGACCCCCCTCGTCCTCACCGCCGAGGTCACCGGGCGCACCGCCACCGCGACCCTGGCCGCCGACGCGGCGTCGGGGACCGTCACCGTCGAGGTCCCGGACGCCGACCTGTGGTGGCCCGCCGGCTACGGCGACCAGCCGCTGTACGACCTCGACGTCACCCTCACCGCCGAGGACGGGACGGCGCTGGACACCGCGCACCGCCGCGTCGGCTTCCGCACCGTCACCGTGGACACCGGGCCCGACGCCCACGGCACCCCCTTCACCGTGACCGTCAACGGCCTGCCGATCTTCGCCAAGGGAGCCAACTGGATCCCCGACGACCACTTCCTCACCCGGATCACCCGCGAGCGCCTCGAACACCGCGTCGGACAGGCCGTCGACGCCAACATGAACATGCTGCGCGTCTGGGGCGGCGGCATCTACGAGACCGAGGACTTCTACGACGTCTGCGACGAACGCGGCGTCCTCGTCTGGCAGGACTTCCTGCTGGCCTGCGCGGCCTACCCCGAAGAGGACCCGCTGTGGGGCGAGTTCGAGGCCGAGGCCCGCGAGAACGTCGCCCGCCTGGCCTCCCACCCCTCCCTCGCCCTGTGGAACGGCGGCAACGAGAACCTGTGGGGCCACGAGGACTGGGGCTGGAAGGCGCAGCTGGGCGACCTCACCTGGGGCCACCGCTACTACACCGAGCTGTTCCCCCGCATCGTCGCCGAGCTCGACCCCACCCGGTTCTACTCCGACGGCAGCCCCTACTCCTCCGGCCTCACCCCCGAGGAGTCCCACCCCAACTCCGAGGAGCGCGGCACCCGCCACGAGTGGGACGTGTGGAACCGCACCGACTACCGCGCCTACCGCGACACCGTGCCCCGGTTCTGCTCCGAGTTCGGGTTCCAGGGCCCGCCCACCTGGTCCACCCTCACCGAGTGGATCCACGACGAGCCGCTCACCCCCGACTCCCCCGTCTTCCTCCTCCACCAGAAGGCCGAGGACGGCAACGGCAAGCTCGCCCGCGGCCTGTCCATGCACCTGCCCGCCCCCACCACCTTCGAGGACTGGCACTGGGCCACCCAGCTCAACCAGGCCCGCGCGGTGGCGTTCGGGGTGGAGCACTTCCGGTCCTGGTGGCCGCGGACCGCCGGGTCCCTGGTCTGGCAGCTCAACGACTGCTGGCCGGTCACCTCCTGGGCGGCCGTGGACGGGCAGGGGCGGCGCAAACCCCTCTGGTACGCGTTGCGCGCCGCCTACGCCCCGCGCCTGCTCACCCTCCAGCCCCGCGACGGGCGGCTCGTCCTCATCGCCGTAAACGACACCGACGAGCCGTGGGAGGCGCCGCTGCGGGTGCGGCGGCAGAACCTCACAGGCCTGATACTGGACGGCACCGAGACCGCGCTGGCCGTGCCGCCGCGGTCCACGGCCGAGTACGAGCCGCCCCGGTCGCTGCTGGCGGCCGTCAACGAGACCCTGGAGGTGCTGGTGGCCACCACCGGCGACGCCCGCCTGGTGCACACCTTCCGCGAGGACGTCCACCTGGCCTACGACCCCGACGCGCTCACCGCCGAGGCCGAGCCCGCCCCCGGCGGGTACCGGGTGCGGGTGAGCGCCGCGGCGCTGGCCCGCGGCGTGTCCGTGCTGGCCGACCGGGTCGCCCCCGACGCCGAGGTGGACGACATGCTCGTCGACCTGCTGCCGGGCGAGTCGCACACCTTCCTGGTGCGCACCGCGGCCGAGGTCGACCCGGCGGAGTTCACCCGGGAGCCGGTGCTGCGCAGCGCCGCGTCCCTGCACCCCCGCGGGAAGCGATGAGCGCGCCGGAGCGCGCGGGCGCGGTCGGGCTGGTCCTGGCCCGGCCGCGCCGTCTGCTGAGCGCCGAGCCGTTCTTCATGGAGTTCCTCGGCGGCATCGAGGAGCGGCTGTCCGCCCACGACATGTGGGTGATGCTGCACCTGGTCTCCACCGCCGAGGAGGAGGCGGCCGCCCACCGCCGCTGGGCCGAGCGCGGAATGGTGGACGTCGTCGTGGTGGTCAACCCCACCGTCGACGACCCCCGCCCGGAGCTGCTCCGCGGGCTGGGGCTGCCGTTCGTGGTGGCGGGCGCCCCCGAGGGCGCGGGCCTGCCGGGGGTCCTCTCCGACCACGGCACCCCCATCCGCAAGGCGGTGGAACAACTGCTCTCCCTGGGGCACCGGCGCATCGCCCGGGTCAGCGGACCGGCGCAGCTGCTGCACACCCGCGCCCGTACGGACGCCCTCGTCGCGGCCTGCGCCGAGGCGGGCCTGCCCGCGCCGGCCACCGTCGAGGGCGACTACTCGCACGAGGAGGGCGAGCGGCTCACCGCGGAGCTGCTGTCCGCACAGGAGCCGCCCACCGCGATCCTGTACGACAACGACGTGATGGCGGTCGGCGGCCTGGAGGCGGCCCGCTCGCTGGGCGTGGACGTCCCCTCGCAGCTGAGCCTGGTCGCCTGGGACGACTCCACCCGCTGCCGGCTGGTCTCCCCCGAGCTGAGCGCGATGACCGTGGACGTGCACCTGTACGGGACCCAGGTCGCCGAGGCCGCGCTGGAGGCGGCCCGGGGGGTGCCCGTCGCCGAGCGCTGGTTCCCCGCCTCGCACTTCACCGCCCGCGGCAGCACCGGCCCCGCCCCGGATTAGGGGACACGTCGGTCTGTCGGCACGTCGGCCTGTCGCCAGGGCGACGTGTCGGCAGGTCGGCAGGGAGGCGAGGCGACGTGTCGGCAGGGCGACCTGTCGACAAGGGGACCGGGCCGCCACCGGGCACACCGGCACACCGGCGACGGGCACAAAAGAACCGCCCCCGGCGATGCCGGGGGCGGCTGGTGGCGGTGGAGGGGGGATTTGAACCCCCGAAGGGTTGCCCCTTACCCGCTTTCGAGGCGGGCGCCATCGGCCACTAGGCGACTCCACCGCCGGTAACTCTACCGGATCGGAGCGAGTGCGGGGAACCTGTTAACCGCGCCGGTTCGCGAAGAACCGGGTGAGCAGGCCCGAGCAGGCCGCGGCGAGGTCGGCGTCCACCAGGTCGGGCGGGATCACCTCGGGCCGGTGGTTCACGCGCGGGTCGCGGACCAGGTCCCACAGCGAGCCCGCCGCGCCCGCCTTGGGGTCGCGGGCGCCGTACACCAGGCGGTCCACCCGGGACAGCACCGTGGCGCCCGCGCACATGACACAGGGCTCCAGGGTGACCACCAGCGTGCAGCCCGGAAGCCGCCACTCGCCGCGGTGGCGGGCGGCGGCGCGCAGGGCCAGGACCTCGGCGTGCCCGGTCGGGTCCCCGGTGGCCTCGCGCTCGTTGTGCCCGCGGCCGATCACCGCACCGCCGGGGTCGAGCACCACCGCGCCCACCGGGACGTCCCCCGTGGCCAGGGCCAGTTCGGCCTCGGCCAGGGCCGCGCGCAGCGCGGCGTCCAGGGCCGTGTTCACAGGCGCATGCCGTCCAGGAGCTCGCCGAACCCGGCGCGGTCGGCCACGACCGCCAGGACGTCGCTGGGCAGGACGCCGCTGCCCACGGACAGCGAGCGCAGCTCGTCGGCCGGGACCCCGAAGTCCTCCAGCAGCCCGGCGTCGCCGCCCGGGGCGGCCCCCCGGGAGGTGTCGGCGGCGCCGGCGCCCACCAGGGTCCCCGCCTCGGACAGCACCTCGGCCAGGGGGTACTCCTCCACGGCGCGGGCGTCGGACAGGTACACCCGGGGCTCCCCGTCCTCGTCCGCGCGCACGATGGCGAACCAATCGTCGTCGACCTCGATGAGGAGGACGGCGGATGCGGCACCCGTATCGGCGGCGAAGTCGAGTGTCAGCTCGGTGACGTCGTCGACGACGTCCACCTCGCCGAGTTCGAGCTCGGTTCCCCGCCACGTCCCCCCGTCGGGTGCGAAGACGGCTGCGAAGGTCGACACCGCGTGCTCTCCCTAGTTCTCCGGGCTGTTTTCCTGGGGTCCCCTACCCCATCGCGTCGAGGACACGCTGGAAGGACTGCGCGAATCCGAGGCGCTCGGAGATGCTGGCCAGCACCTCGTCCGGGTACAGGTCGAGATCGCCGGCCAGGGCGCCCAGCTCCATCTCGTCCAGACCCAGGTCCGCGACGATCGACAGGTCTCCCGCGGGCAGGACCTGATCGAGATCATCGTCGTCGGGCTGGTCGATGTCCAGGTGGTCGAGGACATCTCGTGCGACCTGCCAGTCGACGGACGCGGTCACGTCGGACAGGAACAGGGACACCTCCCCGCCGTACACGCGCACGAGGATGAAGAAGTCGTCGCCCACCGAGACCAGGCCGATGGTCCCACTGATACTGGGTTGCTGGCGCAGAGCGTGGATCAGTCCCTTGAGGTCGTGCACCAGGGCGACCGGCAGCAGGTCGACCTCCCAGTACTCCTCTTCCCGGAACGCCACGGCCGCGAAGTCGCCCGAGTCGTCATCATGATCGAGCACTGTCATCGTCACCCCAACCCGGCCGGTGCCATCAGTCCGGACGAAGGAACCCCGGATCGCCCGTGCGAGTGACATGGTAACGATCACTCCGCGCCCGCTGTGGCCCTTGTCCGCTTCAGTCCGACAACGCTCTCATGAGTTCGGTGGGCACGATCCCACAGGGGGTTCCCGCGCGCGTCCGGTGTGCCTGTTCGCGCACCCTTCGGGGTGGTCGCACGCGGTTAGACTCTGCCTGGCTCAGCTCCCCGGCCACCGTCCCGTCGTCCCAGCTCACCCGGAGACCACCTTGGAAACCCTGGTCGTCGACCACCCCTTGGTCGCGCACAAACTGACCACCCTGCGCGATGTGCGGACCGACTCCCCGACGTTCCGGCGCCTGACCGACGAGCTGGTGACCCTGCTCGCCTACGAGGCGACCCGCGACGTCCGCGTGACGGAGGTCACCATCGAGACGCCCCTGGTGGAGACCACGGGGACGCAGCTGAGCCGCCCCACCCCGCTGGTGGTGCCGATCCTGCGCGCCGGGCTGGGCATGCTCGACGGGATGACGCGCCTGCTGCCCACCGCCGAGGTCGGCTTCCTGGGGATGGCCCGCGACGAGGAGACCCTCCAGCCCGCCACGTACGCGGACCGGCTGCCGCAGGACCTGTCCGGCCGCCAGTGTTATGTGCTCGACCCGATGCTGGCCACCGGCGGCACCCTGGCCGCCGCGCTCAAGCTGCTGGTGGACCGGGGCGCCGACCACATCACGGCGATCTGCCTGCTGGCCGCCCCCGAGGGCCTGGTCGCTGTGGAGCAGAAGCTGACCGAAACCCTGTCGCCGGACCACGGGGCGACGCTGCGCGTGGTGACCGCGGCGGTGGACGAGCGCCTCAACGAGAACGGGTTCATCCTCCCGGGTCTGGGTGACGCGGGCGACCGGCTGTACGGCTGCGCCTGACCTCTTCCAGCGCGTGCGGGCGCCCGGCCGGTCCTCCGGCCGGGCGCTTTTTCGGTTGTTTTCCGGTCCGGATGAATGAATGGCCGAAAACCGGGCAGAGAGCTTCTACGGCCCGCCATCGCCCCAGGTCGAAGCCCGGAGGGCGCGGGGGCGGACCGCACCCAAGGACGACACGCCGGACCGCATTATCCGAATTCATTTCGAGACGGGAACGTAACCGACAGGAGTGATCATGGTTCTTGGCCGCCCGTAACCGGGAACCTCCACGGCCCGAAACCGCCTCCCAGGACGTAGTCCGCCCGAACCCGAACTCCTCGCCCATTCTCGGGCGCGGGCTTCAGGCAACCCCCGGGCGACTACCGAACGCCCCCGTGCGTGCACGCTGAGCCATCAGTCTCCCGAGCCCTCAAGGAGAGAGATGCCCGAGACCACCTCCGCCCCCACGACCATCGACCAGCGCTTCGCACCCGTGGTGGACCTCCTCGCCGCGGAGTTCTCCGGCGTGCACCACGAATCCACCGTGACCCGGTGTGTGGACGCGGCCCGGCACGGGGCCGAAGAGGTCACCGGCAGCGCCACCCCGGACCTCGTCGAGCGGATCGCCCGGCAGCACCTCCAGGTGCTCGCGCTGGCCTTCGCGGAACGGCGCTGACACTTCCCCCGAGCCCCCTGGGGGAATCCGTGCTGCACCGAGTCCGCTTTTCGGGCCGTCCGACACTCCCGAGGAGTTTCGGCCATGACCGACCCGTCCCACTTCTCCACAAAAGCCAACCCAAACCTCCTGACCTGCACCGGTAGGCGGCCGATTTTCGGCCCCCGCGTCACCGGGGGAACAACCGCACCGGAACCGGACACAGCCCGCAAGCGAGGAAGGTCCGACATACCGCCACGCCGAGGGTGCGCCCCAGGCTTTACGGGCAGGACCCCCAATGCGACAATCGCTGCTGGGTCGGTGGGTCAGGTGGATTCCAAGGGGAGTCGGTCGTGGCGAAGTTGAAGAAATGGGGCGGCTACGCTCTCATCTTTTTCGTGGCGTTTTATCTGCTCACGCAGCCCGAAAGCGCGGCGGGCGTGATCCAGAGCGCTCTCGGGGGACTGATCGGCGGCGCCGAGTCGATGTCGCGCTTCGTCAACGCACTGCTGCCGTAGTGGGGATGGTCGGGTGCCATGCGCCTCGTAGCGTCGAGTAACAGCGCCCCGGCGTCGGTCAACCGCTACCTGCTCCCACACGAGCAGGACGTGGTCACCATCCGGAGGCATCCCGCGGTCCTGATCGGACCGGTGGGCGCGGTCCTGGGCGCCCTGATCGTGGCGGGGATCCTCAGCAACACGCAGATCGCGGACACCCCGGCCGCCCTGGCCATCATCTGGTGGCTGTGGCTGCTGGTACTGGTGTGGTTCGTGTGGCAGGTCGCGGAGTGGTCGGTCGACTACTTCGTCATCACCTCCGCCCGTCTGTTGCTGACCACGGGGCTGATCACCCGGCAGGTCAACATGATGCCGCTGGGCAAGGTCACCGACATGAGGTTCGAGCGCAGCCTGCTGGGCCGGTTCCTCGGGTACGGGACCTTCGTGATGGAGTCCGCCGGTCAGGACCAGGCGCTGAGCAGGATCGACTTCATCCCGTATCCGGAGCAGCTCTACCTGGAGGTCGTGGGGCTCATCTTCAAGGAGTAGCCCGGCGCGCACCCGGCACGGCACCCGTCCTGTGGACGGGTGCTTCCTGTTTCTCCGGGGTCGTCCGGGTCGCTGCCGGCACCCCTCAGGGTTGCTCGATTCCCCTCCCGTTCACCTTCTGTTCACCTTGGCTCGGGAGCCCCTCCCGCCCCACCGGGACGCCCCGCCGGAGGCCCGCGCCACCAGGCGTTTCGGCACCCGGCCGAACGCGGAAGGATTCCCTGTGACCGACTCCTCGGGAAAATGAATTGACTCAAAGGTGAACATAGGGTTAACTATGATCATCTGATACGGAAACGAGGAGGGCTTCATGGCGCGCAGGACAGACCGTGCACCGCACCCGACTCGCTCCGCCGACGCCCGTCGACGTACGCGTTCCACCGAGGAGACCCTCCGCATGTCCGGCCTGGCGCCGGACGCGGTGAGCGTTCCCCGGGCCCGCGAGAGCGCCGACGCCATCAGCTCCGGGCATCCGATCGTGCACTGGGTGCTGGTCACCGACGAGACCGGCCGCACCCGGCCCGAGGCCCGCTGGCTGTAGCAGCGCACCAACGACGCACGCCCCCTTCCGGCCGCGCCGGACAGGGGGCGACCGGTGTTCGCACCGGACGCGAGAGAGCGAGTCCGAAGGGCCGTCCCGCACCGCGGGGCGGCCCTTCGCCGTTCCCGGGGCCGGGCGACCCGATCCCTGACGGCTTGTCGCCGTGTCGACATATCGGCTTGACGCAATATCGGTGTTCCAGTCGACCCAAAGACATCCACCGAGAGTGATCCAGGTCTCACTGGTTTTCCGCTTGACTCTTGACGAAACGAGACGTACCGTCTTGCACATGAGGCTGTACTACTTCTTCCTGTGATCCCGCGTCCGACGCCCGTGTCCGAGCACAACGCGCACCCGCCGCACCCCGGCGGCCCCGCGCGGCTCCACCGGCGTCGCCACCCCGCGGTCGATCCGGTACGGCCTCTTCGGCGTTCCCGCACCCCGAGCCGCGTGCCCCGCGCACGCCCGCTCCCCGTGGTGCCCGAACGCCGAAGCCCTCCGGCGGCCCGCGGCCCGTTCCACCGGCCCCACCGCAGCAGAGGAGGCACACCCTTGCGCACCGCCCGCGTTCGATCCGCGACCCCCGCCGCCGAGACCACCCGAGGAGGAACGCCCATGCGCGCCGCGACACGCATCCGCTCACAGATCACCCTCGCCGGGGTCGCCAAACACTACGGCGACCACACCGTCCTGGACCGGGTGGACCTGACCATCGCCCCCGGTGAACGGGTCGGGGTCATCGGGGACAACGGATCCGGCAAGAGCACCCTGCTCCGGCTGCTGGCCGGGGAGGAGGCGCCCGACAACGGGGAGATGCTCGTCGCCGCCCCCGGCGGCACCGGGTACCTGCCCCAGACCCTGGAACGGGTCGGCGTCATGACCGGCACCGTCGGCGACGCCGTCGACGACGCCCTGTCCGAACTGCGGGAGATGGAGGCCCGCCTGCGCGGGGCCGAGGCGTCGCTGGGCACCGCCGGCCCCGAGGAGCTGGCCGCCTACGGCGACCTGCTGTCCGCGTTCGAGGCGCGCGGCGGCTACGAGGCCGACGCCCGGGTCGACGCCGGACTGCACGGCCTGGGACTGCCCGGCCTGGACCGGGACCGCCCGCTACGCACGCTCTCCGGCGGAGAACGCTCGCGGCTGGCCCTGGCCGCGGTCCTGGCCGCCGACCCCGAGCTGCTGCTGCTCGACGAGCCCACCAACGACCTCGACGACGGCGCGGCCGCCTGGCTGGAGCAGCGGCTGCGCACCCACCGGGGCACCGTCGTCACCGTCACCCACGACCGGGCCTTCCTGTCCCGGGTCACCGACACGGTTCTGGAGGTGGACCACGAGCTGCGCCGGATCCACCGGTACGGCGACGGGTACGACGGGTTCCTGCGCGCCCGGGCCGCGGCACGGTCCCGGTGGATCCGCGAGTACGAGGAGTGGAAGGCGGAGCTGGCGCGGCAGCGGCGGCTGGCCGACAACAGCATCGCCGCGCTCCAGGCCATCCCGCGCATGGTGGACAAGGCCGGCTTCGGACACGGCAACTTCCGGATGCGCTCGCGCGCCCACGGCGCGATGAGCCGGGTCCGGCAGGCCAAGGAACGGGCGGCGCGGCTGGTCGAGAACGCGGTCGCGCCGCCGCCGGTCCCCCTGGAGATGACCGCGTCCTTCACCGCGGGCGAGACGGAGGGCGGCCCCGTGGAGCTGGCGGGGGTGCGCGTGGGGCACCGGCTCGACGTTCCGGCGCTGTCCGTCGCACCGGGCGAGCGGATCCTCGTCACCGGTCCCAACGGGGCGGGCAAGAGCACGCTGCTACGGGTCATCGCCGGGGAGCTGGCGCCCGACTCCGGCACGGTGCTGCGGCGCGGGCGGGTCGGCCACCTGCGCCAGGAGGACGGGGCGGTCGTTCCGGGCCGGACCGCGCTCCAGGCCTACGCGGCCGGACGGCCGGGGCCGGCCGAGGAGTACCGGGACGAGCTGGCCGCGCTGGGGCTGTTCCGGGCCCGGGAGATGGACCAGTCCGTGGAGTCACTTTCGGTCGGCCAACGCCGCCGGATCGAGGTGGCCAGATTGACCTCGGGGGTCCATGACCTGCTGCTCCTGGACGAGCCGACCAACCACCTCTCCCCCGGTCTCGTGGAGGAGCTGGAGGAGGCGCTGGGGCGCTACACCGGCGCCCTGGTGATCGTCAGCCACGATCGCACCCTGCGCACTGGCTTCTCGGGGAGAAGACTGGAGATGCGGGAGGGGATGATCACCGCGGACACCCCGTGACCCACCCGGATCGCTTTGTCGACAAATCGGCTTGACCATAAATAGCTAAAGCCACTGACCGAAACCAGGGGGTGTGTCGGACACCGGCACACCCCCGCCACGGTGTCCGAAAAGCCCGGACACCCCAGCATAAGCTGACCCCGTGCTCGACGGGACCGTTTCCACCCGCCTGCTCGGGGACGCCGCCCGCGTCCCCCTCCCCGACCGCCCTGGACGCCGAATTCGACCACGGGGCACCCGCCTGGCCACATCCCCGACCACCCCCGCCCCAGGGGGTGACGGCCACACGAAGCCTCCCGCCCCAGGGGGTTTCCCACCTTCCCGGGGTCCTCAGCCCCAGCCTGTCCCCTTCCCGGGACCCTGGCCACAGCCCCATCCCCCTCTTGGAGCTCTCAGCCACAACCGGAGAGCGTCGCGTCTCCCCCACCCCACAGGGGGTTTCCCACCTACCCGGAGAGCCCAGCCCCAGCCCGCCCCCTCCCGGAGCCCTCAGCCCCAGCCCGGCCACCTTCCTGGCCTCCCCCGCCGCAGGGGGTGACGGCCGCACGAGGCCTCCCACCCCGGCCCCAGGGGGTGTGGGTAGAGCGGGACGGGACCCCGGCCCCAGGGGGTGAGACAGCAAGAGCAGGTTTCCAAAACCCCCGCCATCTGCGGAGGGCGGTCTGAAGGTCCGCACACGGTCGCGTTGGTCTCCACGGGTCACCCCCTGGGAACGTACAGACCCGGGCTGGGCGCGGAGCCGTCCCCACGTCACGACGCCCGGCAGACCACCAGGCGTACGCGTTGGACTCACGTCCCGGGCGGTGGGGGTTTTTCCAGGGGACGGGTCGGGGCCCAGCGGCACGCTCAACCACACATGTCCAGGGAAAGAACGCTCCGACTGGAAACAGGCCGTTGCACAGACCTCGTTTGAAAGCCCGACCACAGACGCAGTAACCCCCGCCCCGAGCACTTCGCCCTGGTGGAGACCGACCTGCCCGAGCCCGAGCCCGAGCCAGGGCAGATCCTGGTCCGCAACACGTGGATGTCCGTCGACGCTCGGCCCTACATACGCGGCCGGATGGACGACGTCCCCTCCTACACCCCGCCCTTCGAGATCGGCGCCGTCCCCTGGACGGGAGCGCCATCGGCGAGGTCGTCGCCTCGCGCGCCGGGGGATCCCGGTGGGAGCGACCGTCTCCCACTTCCTGGGCTGGCGGGAGCACTCCCTGGTCGACTCCGCAGCGGCCGTGGTCCTGGACACCGAGCACATCCCGGCCCCGCGCCCGAACCTATACCGGGCCGCCACCAGGGAGGTCACCCTGCGCGGCATGCTCGTGGCCGCCCACCTCGACCGCTTCCCCGAGTTCCACGCCAAGGCCGTGCCGTGGCTGCTCGACGGCACCCTGCCCGCCCGCGAGACCATCCTCGGCGGCCTGGAGAAGGCCCCGGAGACCCCCCGGAGACCCCGGAGGCCCTGCGCGGGGTCCTGGGCTCCTGGAGTCCCGGAGTCCTGAGTTCCCGGGTTCCCAGGTTCCCGGAGTCCTCCTGTCCGGCACCAACACCGGCAAGATGCTCGTCCGCCTGTGAACGAGCCCCCTCCCCCCTCCCCCCGCCCGCCGCGGACGCCCCTACCCCGGCGCCATGTCGACGAAGCGGCTGTAGTGACCCTGAAAGGCCACGGTGACGTCCGCGGTGGGGCCGTTGCGGTGCTTGGCGACGATGATGTCCGCCTCGCCCGCCCGCGGCGACTCCTTGTCGTGCACGTCCTCGCGGTACAGCAGGATCACCATGTCCGCGTCCTGCTCGATGGAGTTGTGAACGCTGATCCCATTCGCCACGAAGTTGTGCGTGCCCGCGACCGTGGCGTCGAAGACCTCCTCCTCGCCCAGCGGTTCGACCGCGACGACCTCGTCCCAGAAGACGTCGTTGGTGGCGAGCAGGTCGAGGTCGGCGTCATCGAGCACCGCGGCGATCCGGGAGAGCCCGCCCCGGCTCGGCGCGGGCCTCCACATCGCACTCCCGTTGAACTGCACACCGGGTTCCGAGGAGAACCGGCGGTGGCTCATCTCCTGAGCGGCGATCGTGGTGCGCACCCGGTCCCACACCTGCCGGGGAACGGTGTCCACATCGGTATTGGCCGTGCGGCCGGCCATGTTCTCGATGCAGGAGGCGAGGGTCAGGGCGCGGGCGCCGTGGCAGCCCACCTTCTCCGCGAACAGCCTCTGCTGGTCCACCCCGTAGACATCGAGCACGTAGGAGGGCCGGTCCCCCTTCTTGGTGCTGTGCTTGATCCTGGTCATGATGCCCAGCCGGGCGAGCAGCAGGGCCACTCCGTCGACGAGCCGCCGACTCGTGGAGGAGTAGTGGATGCGGGTGCCGCCGGACGCCTCACTCCAGTGGACGCTCCCGTCCGTGGCCCACAGGTGGCGCAGGAACAGGGCGATCTGCTCCGTCGGCAGCGTGAAGACCGCGTCGGGCACGAACTTCTCATGGCTGCGGAGCCCGAACAGCCCCAACCCGTCGAGCCAGGCGGCGATCGGGTTCCGCTTGCCGTGGGTGAGTCGGAACGGCGCGGGCAGCCACAGGGTCGTGACCCGCGCGGAACGGTACTCGTCCCGGACGGCGGTGATCCCGAAGTGCCGGGCCGCCTCGGTGACCGCCGCCAGGTTCTCCTCGTCGACACTGGCGTAGCGGATGGGCTGACGGCGGACGAACGACCCGTCGCCGATCATGTGGGCGAGCAGGACCACCTCGTCCTCGGGCCACGTGACCGACTCATCCGGCGCGGGCACGTGCCGCGGGACGGCGATCCGGTCACCGGCTCTCAGGTCCTCCAGGTGGCGCCACCCCTCGAAGGCGAGGAACGGGTGGTTGGCGGATGCCTTGACCTCACGCCCCGATGCCAGACGCAGCCGGAAGGTCTCCTTGACCCCGCTGGAGAAGACGTGGCTCATCGTGCGCGGGACCAGGCGCAGTTTCTCGTCCAGGGACCAGACCGGGATGTCGTTCTCTCCCGACGCGTACAGTTCCCCGAGCGTGGTCTCGGCGCCCGTGTCGGCCCGCAGGATCCTGGTGTCGGCGGTGAGGCATCCGGACTCGCGAAGGTCCGACACCTGGGGGCGTTTGTCGGTGCGCTGCTCCGGACCGCGGTTGAGCTGGGAGAGCGCTACCACGGGCACCTCCAGCTCCTTGGCCAGCAGCTTGAGCGACCGGGACATCTCCGAGACCTCCTGCTGGCGGCTCTCCACCCGGCCGGGCGAGCTCATCAGCTGGAGGTAGTCGACGATGACCAGTTTGAGGTCGTGCTGCTGCTTGAGCCGGCGGCACTTGGCCCGGATCTCCATCATCGACATGTTGGGCGAGTCGTCGATGAACAGCGGCGCGTTTGCGACCTCGCCCATGCGCCGCGCCAGCCGCGCCCAGTCGTCGTCGGTCATCAGGCCCGACCGCATGGTGTGCAGCGGCACCCGCGCCTCCGCCGACAGCAGGCGCATGACGATCTCGTTGCGCCCCATCTCCAGGCTGAAGAAGACCGCGGTCATGTTGTGCTTGATCGACGCCGCCCGCGCGAAATCCAGGGCCAGCGTGGAGTTGTGGGTAGGAACCATGGCCTTCGTGGCCAGGAACAGGTGGTCGGGGTGGTCCACCTGGACACAGCGCACCGGAACGCTGTCGATGGGGCGCACCTCGGTGATGAACCTGGAGCCGATCCGCGCGTAGCCGCGCCCGGCTCCGCGAGTCCGGTGCGCCTCCTGCTTGCGCGAGAGACGGAAGACCTCTCGCTCGGACCCGAAGGTGACCGTGTAGCAGGTGGAGGAGGCCTCGGTGCGTCCCTCGACCCGTCGTGTCGACATACCGGTGCGGTACCCGAGCCCGTGTGCCAGCTCGCGGAAGTCGCTCGCCAGCCGTTCGTCGGTCACCGCGAACTGGACCGACCCGCCGGCGTTGACCGTGCCGTCGGAGTCCAGCAGCCCGGCCAGGAGCGCCCGCCGCTGCTCGACCGAGGCTCGCAGGTACTCCATGGGGATGTGCTTGTTCCCGAGCACACCCAGGGTTCTGAGCAGCGCCTGGACACTCCCGTGATGACGGGTGCACTCGCGGCAGCGCAGACGCCCGGTCATGGGTCTCCCGCAGTCCGGGCAGGGCGCCTCCGGCACCGGGTCGGAAACGAACCGGGCCTTCCCTCCGCAGGACTGCCCGCAGCTGCGCACGTGCGGCAGGGACGGGGTGAACTCCTCACCGCACACCACGCACAAGCGTGTCCCCGGGGCCTCGTGGGGGAGCCGGACGCTGTAGGAGATGCGGCCCACGGGCTTGGTCACCAGACCGTCGGCCTCGATATTGACGAGGACCTCCGGGTCGGCGGTCGTGATCCGGGCGGCGTCGGTGGCGCCGTCACCCAGCCAGACGCCGAGGAAGTAGGGCGGCAGCGGCAGCTCCCGCTCGGGCAACTCCAGCGGTTCGGCGTTGACGACCGAGTGGTTGAGGCGAGCGTCGGCGGTGGACATCCGCAAGGTGTCGGCGATCTCCCGGGTGGTGCGCACGCCGGGGAGGGTCCTCGGGGTGCCTCCCGAGCGGGCCGCCTCCTGCGCGGAGCGGCGCGAGGCCCGGGTGTGGGTGAGCCACTGGTGCTCCGCGTCGGCGATGACCGTGGTCCCGTCGTCGAACACCACCTCGTAGCAGGGGCGGCCGGCCATCACCTCGGTCGCCGCCACCACGCGGGTGGGTGTCCCGTCCGCGGCCAGCAGCTCATCGCCGACCCGGACCGCGCCCATGGTCGTCCACCCCTGCGGGGTGGGCAGCGGGGTGTCCAGAGCCAGGGCCTTGCCGACGGCCGGGCGGGCGGCGATGATGACCATCTGGCCCGGGTGGAGGCCGTTGGTGAGGGCGTCGAAGTCGGCGAAGCCGGTGGGGACGCCGGTGAGGGTGCCGTCGTGGGAGGAGATGGCCTCGATCTCGTCCAGGGCGCCCGGCATGATGTCGGCGAGGGGGACGTAGTCCTCGCCGGTGCGCTTCTCGGCGACCTTGTAGATCTCCGCCTGGGCGTGGTCGACGAGGTCGTCGACCTCGCCGTCGCCGGCGTAGCCGATCTGGGCGATGCGGGTGCCGACCTCGACCAGGCGGCGCAGCACGGCGCGGTCGGAGACGATCTTGGCGTAGTAGCCGGCGTTGGCCGCGGTGGGGATGGCGTTGGTGAGCGTGGTGAGGTAGAGCGCGCCACCGACGCGGGCGGACTCGCCGCGCTTGGTCAGCTCGGCGTTGACCGAGACGATGTCGACGGGCTCGCCGCGGGAGAACAGGTCGACGATGGCGTCGTAGATGATCTGGTGCGCCGGGCGGTAGAAGTCGGCGGAGCGGATGATCTCCACGACCTGGGTGATGGCGTCCTTGGAGATGAGCATGCCGCCCAGGACGCCCTGTTCGGCCTGGATGTCGTGGGGTGGCGTGCGCTCGTATCCGCCTTCTTCGGGTGGCTGCTCAGCGACGCTCACGAACAATCTCCCCTGGGCCGTGCTCCACCGGCCCCGGGTCGGGACCGACCCTTCCAGGATGCCTCATGGAAGGCGCCGGGGGTGCCGCGGGCGGCGTCGTCCACAGGCCCGGTAGCACTCGTTCGCCCCGCTCCGCAGGGGTTTCACCGACCCGTTGTGCACATAACCTGTGGATAACTTTGTACACGCCCCCTCTTATCGGTGTTGACCTGCGAAAACATGCTTCGATGCCGGGGTGTGCAAGATGTCTCACAGGGTCGATTTCCACAAGTTATCCACAGGCATCCCGGAGCCTGTGGATAACTTCACCCCCGCTGGGGAACGCCTGTCCGATAACGTGGTCCGGTCATGCCCAGACTGCTCTCCGCCGCCCCGTTCCGGCACCGCCACGACCGCGAGATCTTCGCCCTGGCGATCCCCACGTTCTTCGCCCTCGTCAGCGAACCCCTGTTCCTGCTGACCGACTCCGCGATCGTCGGCACCCTGGGCACCGCCGCCCTGGCCGGGCTCGGCATCGCCGGCCAGGTGCTGCTGACCCTGGTCGCCGTCTGCATCTTCCTCGCCTACGGCACCACCGCCGCCGTCTCCCGCAAGTTCGGCGCCGGGGACGTCCCCGGCGGCATCCGGGACGGGATCGACGGCCTGTGGCTGGCCGTGCTGCTCGGCGTCGCCGCGATCGCGATCGGCTGGCCGCTGGGCCCGGCCATGGTGGACCTGCTGGGCGCCTCCCCCGAGGTCGCCCCGCACGCCCTGGTCTACCTGCGCATCAGCCTGCTGAGCACGCCGTTCCTGCTCATCGTCATGGCTGGCACCGGGGTGCTGCGCGGGTTGCAGGACGCCCGCACCCCGCTGGCCGTCGCGGTCGCGTCCTTCCTGGGCAACGCGCTGCTGTGCGCGGTGTTCGTGCTGGTCCTGGACTGGGGCATCGCGGGTTCGGCGTGGGCGACGGTGCTCGCCCAGGGCGGCGGCGCGTTCTGGTACGTGGCGGTGATGGTCCGCCGCGCCCGGCGCGAGGGGGTGTCGCTCGCACCGACGGCGGCGGGGCTGCGCGCCTCGGCCTCGGCCGGGTTCGCGCTGTTCCTGCGCAGTGTCTCGATGCGCGTGGTGGCCCTGGTGACCGTGGCGGTCGCGGCCCGGCTGGGCGACGCGCCGGTGGCCGCGCACCAGGTCTCGCACAACATCTGGGCGCTGCTGGTGTTCGCCATGGACGCGATCGCGATCGCCGGGCAGGCGATCATCGGCCGCTACCTGGGGGCGGGCGACGTCCGCGGGACCCGGGACGCCACCCGCCGCATGGTCGAGTGGGGCGTGATGCTGGGCGTGGTCTTCACCGTGGTGGTGCTGCTGGTCCTGCCGTGGGCGTGGATCCCGTTCACCTCCGACCCGCAGGTGCGTGTGCTCATCACCGCGTCCCTGGTCGTGGTGGCCCTGTTGCAGCCGCTGAGCGGGGTGACCATGGTGCTCGACGGGGTGCTCATGGGCGCCGGGGACCAGCGCTACCTGGCCTGGGCCTCCCTGTGGACGATGCTGGTCTTCCTGCCGTTCGCCCTGATGGTGCCGCCGCTGGGGCTGTCCGCGACCGGGGGGATCGTGGCCCTGTGGATCGCCTACGGGGTCTGGATCCTGGCCCGTGCGGTCGCCCTGGGTCACCGGGCCCGGGGTGGGGCCTGGCTGGTCACCGGCGCGGCCCGGCCCTGAACCCCGGCCCTGCCCGGGGTTCCGCCGTCCGGCGGGACGGGGATCCCGGGTGCGCCCGGGTCAGAGGGAGACGTCGAGGTCGCCGACGGCCGGACCGTGGTAGAAGGTCGCGACCCGCTCCGACTTCGGGGTGTCCGGGAAGGTCGGCAGCTGCTCCAGGGTGAGCTCGACCCCCGCCACCCGGCTCAGGTGGGCGAGCTGCTCGCGGAGCCGGGAGGCGACGTCCCTGCGCAGGTCCGGGAGCATCGAGTAGAGCTTGTCCCCCGGGCAGTTGGTGGCGTTGTAGTCGCGGTGGCCGACGATGGCCTTCTGCGGGTCCAGCCGGTAGACCAGGCACAGCCAGGCGCAGGTGTCCACCAGGGAGCTCATGAGCGCCTGCGGCGGGGTGGCCGAGGTGTAGGTGCCCTCGTTCTCGATGCCGATGGTGTGCGAATTGTGGTTGGCGGTGTGCGCGCCGATCACGTGGCCGCCGTCTGCGATGGCCTGGAGGGTGCGGTCGCGGCCCTCCATGATGTGCCCGCCGCGGCTGATGGTGAGCTGCTGCCCGGTGTCGCTCCACCCGTTGTGGTCCATGTGGTATCGCTGGATGGAGCGGGACAGCGCGGCCGCGTGGGTGGTCGAGGTGTCGGAGACGTTCCCGGTGGCCGTGTGGTGCACGACGATGTGGGTGGGCCCCTTCGCCAGGACCTCGATGCGGTTCTTGGGGGCCCTGGCCTTCCAGTCCGTGCGGGTGTAGACCTTGGGTCTGGCCGCGGCGAGCGCGCCGGTGGCCGGGGTGAGCCCGATCAGCCCGCCGAGCAGCACGCCGCCCGCGGCCAGTGCCGTGCCCCTCAGGACCGTCCTGCGGTCCGGCAGGTGCTCCGGTCGTCCGTTCATCGGCCCGTCGTCCTCTCTGTTCTTGGCGTCACGCGACGTCAACACAGAGAACACGATAGGTTACAAAGAGTAGTCAAAGGGTGGCTTTCGCCGAGCCCCGGCGTGTTGCCCCCGAACAGGACGGGCCCCGCACCTCGGCAAAGAGGTGCGGGGCCCGAATTCACGCGAGCGCGAGCGCGAACGCCTCGACTAGACGCCGACGACGTCCAGCTTGATCGTCGCGACGACCTCGGGGTGCAGGCGGACCTGGACCTTGTGGGCGCCGGCCGACTTGATCGGGGTCTTGACCTCGATGCGTCGCTTGTCCAGCTGCGGGCCGCCGGAGACCTTGACGGCCTCGGCGATGTCCGCGGGGGTGACCGAGCCGAAGAGACGGCCACCCTCACCGGCGCGCTGCTTGAGACGCACGGTGAGCGCGTTGACCTGGCCGGCGACCTGCTTGGCCTCGTCCAGGGTGCGGATGTCCCGCGCGGCACGGGCGCGCTGGATCAGGTCGATCTGCTTCTGGCCGCCGCGCGTCCACCGGATGGCGAACCCGCGGGGAAGCAGGTAGTTGCGGCCGTAGCCGTTCTTCACCTCGACGACATCGCCGGGGGCTCCGAGACCGTTGACCTCGTGGGTCAGGATCAGCTTCACGACAAAAACCTCCCTCGGAGAATCCCCGCTAGCGAGCGGTGCTGGTGTAGGGCAGCAGGGCGACCTCGCGCGCGTTCTTGATCGCGGTGGCGACGTCGCGCTGGTGCTGGGTGCAGTTACCCGTCACGCGGCGGGCGCGGATCTTGCCGCGCTCGGAGATGAACTTGCGGAGAAGCGTGGTGTCCTTGTAGTCGATGTAGGACTGCTTCTCCTGGCAGAACAGGCAAACCTTCTTCTTGGGCTTGCGCGGTGCCGGCTTCGCCATCGTGGTGCTCCTTCGCAAGAGCCCCGGGTTCCTCCCGGGGATGGTCTGAGGACATGTGAATGGTGACTCGGCCCCCTGGGGCGCCGGGTCGGGGTATTGCGCCTACGGCACGGGGCCGCGGCGCGACCGCTCGGCTAGAACGGCGGGTCGTCGGAGAAGCCGCCGCCGAAGCCGCCGCCTCCGCCACCGCCGCCGTTGTTGGCCCACGGGTCGTCGTTGGCGGGGGCGCCGCCGCGGCCGCCCTGCTGGCCGCCGCCGAAGCCGCCGCCCTGGTTCCCGTAGCCGCCGCCACCCTGCTGCTGCTGGGGCTGGCCGCCACCGAAACCACCGCCGCCGCCCCCACCGAAGCCGCCTCCGCCGCCGCCCTGGCGCTGCGCCTTGGTCACCTTGGCGGTGGCACTGCGCAGGGCCGGGCCGACCTCGTCGACGTCGACCTCGAAGACGGTGCGCTTCTCACCCTGCTGGGTGTCGTAGGAGCGCTGCTTGAGCCGCCCCTGGACGATCACGCGCATGCCGCGGGTCAGGCTCTCCGCGACGTTCTCCGCGTACTGCCGCCACACGGTGCAGGTGAGGAACATGGACTCGCCGTCCTTCCACTCCCCCGACGCGCGGTCGAAGGTGCGCGGCGTCGAGGCCACGCGGAAGTTGGCGACAGCGGCTCCACTCGCCGTGAAGCGCATCTCAGGATCGTCGACCAGGTTGCCGACGAGCGTGATCTGGGTTTCGCCTGCCATGAGGGCTCCGGTTCGAGATAGATCGGGTCAGGCGGTTTCGCCTGCTCCCCTGATCATCCGCCCTCCTACTGACAGAAATCAGCGGAAACGGAAGATCCGGGGTAGGGGGTGCGGGCGGGAGGTCGCTAGTGGACCTCGGGCCGGATGACCTTGGTGCGGAGCACGGCCTCGGCGATGCCGAGCTGGCGGTCGAGCTCCTTGACCGTGGCGGGCGTGGCCGTCAGGTCGATCACGGCGTAGATGCCCTCGGGGTTCTTGTCGATGTCGTAGGCGAGCCGACGCTTGCCCCAGATGTCGACCTTCTCGACCGAGCCGCCGTCGTTGCGCACGACGGACAGGAAGTTCTCCAGCGACGGGGCGACGGTGCGCTCGTCGAGGTTCGGGTCGAGGATGACCATGATTTCGTAACGACGCATCGGCGTACGTTCCTCCTCTGGACTGTCGCGGCCATGGAATCTCCATGGCAGGAGGGCAGGAGCCCGCGGTGTTCTCCGTGCGGTGACGGGGGCGCGGGCTCAGAGCCATACGGGGACCAAGGCTACCAGCAGCGCGGGACCGGAATCGGCGGCCGTCTCCCGGGACGGGTTCCCCGGCACACGCGAAGGGGCCGGTGCGCGTCGCGCACCGGC
>NZ_JBJJBV010000199.1:0-12472 GCF_045446735.1 Nocardiopsis protaetiae | reverse complement strand
TGACGTTGCCTTCAGCGGCGCCGCCCGAGACGGTGGCCGGGACCTTATCCGCCGCCCCCGCCGTCTCCTCCACCGCCACCGCCACCGCCACCGCCTCCTCCGCCGTCACCCCCACCGCCACCACCGTCCCCGCCGCCTCCCCCTCCACTGTCGCCCCCTCCGCCCCATCCGCTCTCGCGGTCGTCCCAGCCGCTTTCGTGGTCGTCGCGTCCGTCGCGTTCGTCGCGGCGGTCCCGGTCGTCGCGGTTCCCGCTGCCGTAGGGAGGACCGCCGTCGCCGTAGCCCCCGCCGCCCCGGCGGCGCGGGGTGGACATGGCAGGGTCGTACATGCTCAGGTCCCGCCACTGGGGCATGCCGTTCTCGCCGAACAGCGCGCAGGCCATGACCTGCGCGTCGGGGTCGCGGACGTCCCACGTGAAGCTGTGCTTGTGGTTCAGCCTGGCGTGCTCGCGGCGGGCGTGGCGCAGGCGGGCGTTCCCGACCCGGCTGACGTGCCGGCCGCCGAAGGTGAGGACCACGCCCAACGTCGTGGCGGCGACGAGGACCAGCGAGGCCTCCAGCAGGTTCCCGGTCAGCGCGGGTGGGAGGTTCATGGTCGCAGCGATCGCGGCGGGCAGGGTGAGGAAGGCGAACACGCAGGGCCAGATCTTCAAAAGGCGCTGCCACCTCTCCCACAGGTACCCGCGCCGCCGCAGGCTCCGCTCCATGCGCTCCAGGACGGCGACGACGGCCCGGTCGCCCACCAGGCGTCCCAGCTCGCGGCAGGAGGGCACGTGGCGCAGCCGTTCAAGGAGCACGGCGTCGAGCGGGTGGTCGGGGGCCGGGGCCGCCTCCGGGAAGCCCAGCCGCGGCTCCTCCGCCCCGGACGGTTCGACGACGACGCGTCCCGAGGCGACCAGTGCGGTGACCGCGGTGGCGACGGCCCGCGAACGGCCCCGGACGAGGGCGAGTTCGCGCGCGTCCAGGTCGGGGGCCAGGCGGCGGCGCCGGGGGATGACCACAAGGCCCTGGTACAGGCCGAGGCCGGTGAGGACGAGGGTGACGATGATGACGGGCAGACCGAGGGGCACAGGGGACCTCCGCAACGCGGGGAACGTCGGTGGAGGCGGGGGCACGGCTGCCCCGTATGTTCCCCGCCCGGACCCCGCCTAGACCCGGTCGAACCAGTTGTATTCGCGGATGTCGGGATCGCTCATGTACACGTACATCCGCAGCTCCCCCCACTTCCGGTCGAGATCGAAGACCCAGTACCGGGAATCGGGTCGCTCGGTCCGCCAGGCGTCCCCTCGCGGTAGCCGCAGCGGGTGGTCGTCGAAGACCTCCACGGCGTCGGTGATCTCGGTGCTCTCCACGGTCACCTTGGGATACCGGCCGTCACGGTCGACTTCCCAGGCGCCCGTCCCGGTCACCCGCCACCCTTCGTCGAAGGCGAACCAGTACCCGTCCAGGTCGGTGAACTCCACCGTTCCATCGTCGTGGAAGGTGATCCGGCTGCCCTCCCACCCCTCCCACGTGCCGATGACCTCCGCGTACTCGACGTGGCGGGTGCGGGGCTCGGGCCAGAGCGCCCCCATGAACACGAGCCCGACGAGGAACACGATCGCCACGGGAACGATCGAGAAGGAGAAGAGCATGAGAGCGATGCTGCGGCCGTCGAGCATGGGGGACTCCTCGCGTGCGAAGCGCTGGTGCCACCATCCTTCCGGCCCCTCCGGCGGCGCCGGATCCGGACCGCTCTTTCAGCCCTTGAGCCCGTAGAAGTGCACCGCCGAGTTCGGCACGAACCCGATCCGCGGGTACATCGGCGCCCCCGCCGCCGTCGCGTGCAGGGTGGCCCGCACCAGCCCCGTCGCCCGCGCCCCCTCGTACAGCGCCTTGCGCGTCACCGCCTCCCCGTACCCCCGCCGCTCCCACTCCGGCGCGGTGGCGACCAGCACCACGAACAGCCGCCCGTCCGCCTCCACCACCCCCGCGCAGGTCACCGGCTCACCGTCCCGCAGCCCCAGGTAGGCGTACACCCCGCCCTTCCACAGCGCCGACCCCGCCAGCCCGTCCCGCCCGTCCTCCAGCGGGAACCCGTAGGCCCGCGAGTTCAGGTCCGCGTACGCCCGCAGCTCCTCCTCCGTGCTCACCCGGACGAACTCCAGCTCCGGGTGGGACGGTGCGGGCAGCGCCGGCAGGTCCCCGGCCATCCCCGTCCCCGCGAACGCGAACTCCAGCCCCGCCCGTTCCACGGCCGCCCCCAGCCCGGCCCGCGTCCCCTCCGACAGCAGGTCCTCGAACAGCCACAGGAACCCGGGCCGCCGTTTCGCGCGCATGATCCCCGCCACCCGTTCCAGCCGCTCCTCGAACAGCCCCGGGTCCGCGTCCACCTCGGTCAGCGTCACACAGTTCCAGAACGCGAACCGGCTGTCCGCCCACCGCACCGCCACCCCCGGCAGGTCGCGCACGTCCGCCCCCGGGTCGCGGTCGAGCACCAGCGTGCGCCACCCCGTGGCGAGCTGCTCCATCGACTCGACCGATTCCGCACGCCCCGCCATCCGAGCCCCCAGCGCTTCGCAGGTATCCCCTTGTCAGGGGCACACGATGGCGCAGGGCGGGACGGTTACCGGCCGGTTCCGCCGATCCGTGACCTGGGCACGGTCTCCGGGCGACCGGACCGGGGCAACAAAAAAGAGGGGGACCCTAAGGCCGCTCCCCTCCACTCTCAATCTATAGCGCACCCCCGGGCTTGCGGCAAGACCCCCCTCATGCCCCACAATCGACCTTCGTGACGACACGCCACGTTCCGGGGGACCACGTGAATCCGCAGGCCACGAGCCTTTTCCAGCTGCCAGACAACCTGGCGGCCAAAGCCGATCCGGCGCTCATCGCTGACGACGAGCGCCATTTCGCCGATATCACGCGCTGCCTCGCCGAGACCATCGCCGACCTGTCCGCCCGCCTGGACGCCGTGCGCCTGGCGCCCGGCGGCAAGGGCCGCATGGTGATGGACCGCGACATGGAGGTCCACCGCCTGTCCACCCGGCTGCGCACCCTGCGCCGGTTCGGCCTGGACCTGTGCCTGGGCAAGGTCGTCCCCGCGGACGGCTCCGAGCCCGTGTACATCGGCCGCCTGGGCCTGTCCGACCCGGACGGCCGCCGCCTGCTGCTGGACTGGCGCTCGCCCGCCGCCGAACCCTTCTTCGCGGCCACCCACGCCGACCCCCGCGGCCTGGAGAGCCGCCGCCGCTACCGCTGGACCCGCGGCCGGGTCACCGACTACTGGGACGAGGTGTTCACCGAGGAGGGCCTGGAGGGGCACCACGCCGCCCTGGACGACCAGTCCGCGTTCATCGCCAGCCTGGGCGCCTCCCGCTCCTCCCGGATGCGCGACGTCCTGGGCACCATCCAGGCCGACCAGGACGCCATCATCCGCGCCGGTTCCGCCGGCGCCCTGGTCGTGGACGGCGGCCCGGGCACCGGCAAGACCGTCGTGGCCCTGCACCGCACCGCCCACCTGCTGTACTCCGACCCGCGCCTGGGGCACCGGCGCGGCGGCGTGCTGCTGGTCGGCCCGCACCAGCCGTACCTGTCCTATGTGGGGGACGTCCTGCCCAGCCTGGGCGAGGAGGGCGTGCAGACCTGCACCGTCCGCGACCTCGTCCCCGAGGGCGACGCCGTGCCCGAGGAGAAGGACCCGCAGGTGGCGCGCCTCAAGGAGTCGGCGCGCCTGGTGGACGCCATCGAGCCCGCAGTCCGGTTCTACGAGCGCCCGCCCAAGGAGGGCCTGGACATCAGGACCCCCTGGGCGCAGGTCCGCGTGACCGCGCAGGACTGGGAGGAGGTGTTCGACGCCGTCGAACCCGGCACCCCGCACAACGAGGGCCGCGAACCGATCTTCGATGCCCTGGTGGCGATCCTGCTCGACAAGCACGACCGGGACGAGGAGGGCGTCTCCCCGGAGATGCTGCGCCGCGTCCTCCAACGGGACCGGGAGCTGATGACGGCCCTGTACCGGGCGTGGCCGCTGCTGGAGTACACCGACATCGTCGGCGACCTGTGGTCGGTGCCCGCCTACCTGCGCATGTGCGCGCCGTGGCTGGACGCCGACGAGGTGCGGACCCTCCAGCGCGCGGACGCCCAGGCCTGGACGGTGTCCGACCTGCCGTTCCTGGACGCCGCCCGGCTGCGCCTGGGCGACCCGGAGTCGTCCCGCGTCCAGCGCGGCCAGCGGGCGGCGGAGGCGGCCCAGCGCGAGCGTATGTCGACCGTCATCGACGACCTGGTCGCGGCGGACGACGACGGCGAGGGCGTGGTGACGATGCTGCTGCTGGGTGACATGCAGAACAGCCTGGTGGACGAGTCCGTGCTGCCCACCCTCGACCGGGACGCCCTGGCCGGACCGTTCGCGCACATCGTGGTGGACGAGGCCCAGGAGCTGACGGACGCCCAGTGGCGGATGCTCCTCCTGCGCTGCCCCTCGCGCAGCTTCACCATCGTGGGCGACCGGGCCCAGGCGCGGCACGGGTTCACCGAGACCTGGCGGGAGCGGCTGGAACGTGTCGGCCTGGACCGGGTCAACCTGGCCTCGCTCAGCATCAACTACCGCACCCCGGAGGAGGTCATGGCGGCCGCGGAGCCGGTCATCCGGGAGGCGCTGCCGGACGCGAACGTGCCCACGTCCATCCGCAGCTCGGGCCTCCCGGTGCGGTACGGGGCCCTGCCGGAGTTGGACGCGCTGTTGGCGGCCTGGGAGGCGGAGAACCAGGAGGGCGTCGCCTGCGTGATCGGCGACGCCGCGTTCCGGGAGTCGTTCCCGGAGCGGCCGCGGGTGCGGTCGCTGACCCCGGAACTGGCCAAGGGGCTGGAGTTCGACCTGGTGGTGCTCGTGAACCCGGACGGGTTCGGGGAGGGCATCGAGGGCGCGGTCGACCGCTACGTGGCGATGACCCGCGCGACCCGGCAGCTGGTGATCCTCACCGGCCCCTGAACCCGGGGCCGGTGAGGCCGGGTCGGTGACGCGGGGGCCGGTGCGGCGCCCGCGTCACCCGGGTCGCCCGCGTCACGACCTGGGGTCGGGGCGCAGCAGCACGAACGAGTTCCCGTCGGGGTCGGTGCAGGCGGACAGCCGGCCGACCCCGGGGGCGTCCGCGGGCGGCATGGTGACCACGCCGCCGGTCTCGGGGACCAGGGCGGTGGTGGTGTCCACGTCCTCGACCTCGAACACGGGGTGCCAGTCCCCGCCGCCCATGGCCTCGGCCGTGCCGGGGTCGACCTGCGCGATACCGCTGTGCATGCGGTCGTCCTCCAGGCCCTCGGGCTTGGCGGTCAGGTAGGTGCCCGCGTCGTCGGGCAGCTCGGTGGTGGTGAACTCCCAGGGGAACAGCGAGCCGTAGAACTCCTTGGCGCCCTCGGCGTCGGCGGTCCACAGCTCGGCCCAGATCAGGCTTCCGGGCTCGTCCACGCTCTCCATGCCGGGGAAGGAGAGCGGCTGCCAGAGGGCGAACTGCACGCCCTGCGGGTCGGTGCAGTGCGCCATGACGCCCATGCCCATGACGTCCATGGGTTCGACCACGACGGTGCCGCCCAGCTCGGCGACGCCCCGGACGTACTCGTCGGCGTTCGGGGCGTGGAAGTAGAGGGTCCAGGCCGGGGGCTGGCCCTCCTCCATGAGCGGACCGGCGCCGCCCACGGTGCGGCCCTTGGACTTGAGGAGCATGTAACCACCGGTGTCGGGGCCGGCGGACTCGGCCTCCCAGCCGAACAGGCCGCGGTAGAAGGCCAGGGACCTGTCGAGGTTCGAGGCGCTGAGCTCGATCCAGCAGGGGGAGCCGGGGCGGTAGTCGGTGGTGATCATGGCGGTGCCCTCCATGGGTCGGTGCGGTGCCACCTGTGAGTCTCACCCGGACGGGTGGCAAGGCGGGGGAGGTCGGCGGCAAAGTTCACGCAATCGGAGGAGGGCTCCCCGGTGTGCGGCGGCCGGGGAGCCTTTCCGCGTCCTAGAGCGTGAAGGTGGCCCAGGTGTGGGTTCCCAGATCGCCGAAGGGGCAGAGGGGGGAGTATCCCCAGGCTGTGGACAACTTTTCGACGAGCAGGAGTCCGCGCTGTCCCTCGGCCTGGTCCCACTCCTCCGAAGTCCGCGCCTTCGGGATCTCCGGAACACTGCCGCCCAGCCCGTCGTCGGTGAACCCCAAGGTCACGGCCTTGCCGTCCGTCGACCACAGCGTCCGCACCACCCGGCCGCCGTCCTGCCCCGACGCCGTGTACTTCACGCAGTTCGCGAACAGCTCGCTCCCGCACAGGATCAGCGTGTCCGCCAGGTCCTCTCCGAACCCGGCGAGGTCGGCCCGCAGCTCCCTACGGACCCGGGAGAGCAGCGCCAGCTCACCGGAGTAGACACGGTGTTCCCACAAACGTGCCGGGGTCATCCCCTCACCCCCGTGGTCTGCTTCTTCTCCTGTTGGGCGATCCACTGCCGGGTGACCTGTGCCAGGTCCTCGAACGTCACCGGCGACGCGAGCAGATCACCCTCGGGAACACGGGGCTTGGGGACCCGCGGGGCGGCCCACTGCTCCAGGCGGGCGGTGGCGGCGGCCTGGATGCGGGCCTGCTCGTGCGCGGTGTAGTACGGCCTGACCAGGGCGACGTCGTCGGCCGGGAACGTCTCGCGCGGCTCGGCCAGACGCGGAACGGCCGGGGGAAGCGGCCTGGTCGCGGGCTTGGGGTCGGCGTAGCGGCGCACGCGCTGAGGCTGAATTCGTGAGGTTACGGTTCCAGAGAGAGCCCGGTCCCGACCAGACACCCTTCGAGCAGACCGGGGCGGTACTGCATGGGCTTGAGCCGGGCGCGGACCAGGGCCGCGAGCTGGTCGATACCGCCGGGGACCAGGTTGGTCAGGCCCACACGCATCGCCGACCACACCCCCTCGACCGGGTTGAGATCGGGAGCGTAACCCGGCAACCGCTCGACCCTCAACCACTCCCGCTCGCCGATGCGCCGCTCCATGTCCGCGCTGGTGTGCCGGTTGAGGTTGTCCCACACCAGCACCACCGCACCCCCCAACCGGCGGTGCGCGGCATCCACCAGAGCGATGTAATCGGCCTCGTCGAAGGACGCCTTCTCCCGGGCGCGCCGGTGGTAGACGTGCAGCCGGTACAGCATCCGGGGCCGGTGCCCGGGTTTGTAGCAGCACAGCGCGGCCACGCTGACCCGGCCCCGACCGGCCCCGGTGACGGTGATCACCGGGGTGCGTCCGCGCCTGCCCCAGGTGCGCGCCCTGGGCGGCCTGCCGCCCTGGCCCGCCTCGTCTTCGAAGCAGATCCAGGCGTCCAGGTCGCCCGCGGTGCTTTTAGGCGCGGCCACACCTCCTGCCGCCAGTGCTCGACGGCCTCTTCGTCGCGTTCGTCCGCGCGTCGTGCCGGGACCTGCACGCTCCAGCCCATCCGGTGCAGCACCAGGGCCATGCCCTTGATGGAGTAGGTGACATCGAAGCGCTCGGCCACCACCGCCCGTACCCGGGCCAGGGTCCAGCGCTGGTCGGGGTAGCCGTGCGCGGCCGGGCCGACCTCCAGAAGCTGTTCCAGCAGGGCCAGTTCGTCTGCGGTCAGCCGGCAGCGCGAGGCCGGTCCCTTGGAGCGCAGGGCCTCACGTCCGCCGGTCTTGAGCGCGTGGTGCCAGCGCCAGGCCGACATGCGGGTGACGCGGTAGGTGCGGGCGACCTCGATGTCGGTGGCCCCGGCCTCGAAGTCCTCGGCGGCGGCCAGGCGCACCGCCTCGCGTCGTTGGCGTTGCGCGGCGGTCAGCCCGCCGCCGGTGGGGTACCTCATACTCCCGGCATACCCCGGCCGGGCAGCCCGTCAAGATCAGTAACTTCACAAATTCAACCTCAGGCGGGTCGAACGCCGACGGGCGTGGCGGCCGCGGGGAGGGGAGAACAGCGCTCGCAGGAGCCCGAGGGCAGCCCTGAAGAGCGCGGCACTAAACTGGCTCACGCTGGCAATCCTTGGTCTTGAGGAAGTGAATTGCTGGCCACGACCCCGGGCGCTCAGTAAGCGTCGCGGGGTCACGAGTTTTTCAGTTGTGGGGCCAGAATAGGGCACGCCGGGGGCGGTGCGCACATTTTTCGGACGGATTTCCGGAAGAGGTGTATGCTTACACGTATCCCCAGGTCACGCCGCTTCCCTGCTTTCCCGTGAGCCCTTTTTCTTGGCATAAGAACCATAAGTCCGATTCGCTGGTTTTGGTGTGATCAGCGTCGGTAAAGGGCGAAAAATGGTTTCAGCCAAAGGAGCTCGCCGGGGTGGTGGTCCCGTGCGGGGTGGAGGCGGGCGGCGACCTCGGGGGACTGCTTGCGCAGGTAGCGGCGGCCTTTGCGGGCGTGGAAGGTGTTGGAGGCGATCTTCACCACGGGGAAGGGGTCGAGCATGGGGAGGGTGAGGGCGATGTTCTCCCAGGTGTTGACGGCCTTCTCCTCCAGAAGGACGTCGGCGGGGTCCACGCCCAGACACTCGACGGCGTAGTCGGCCATGACGGCTGCTTCGGAGCGTTTGGCGTCCGCCCGATTCGGGCTCGTGCCGGTGAAGATCAGGACGCTGCGCGCTGCGCGGGGGTTGCGCGAACGCAGGGCGATGCGGGTGCGGTAGCGCTGGACCAGGCCGGGGCGATCGCCGCGCCGGCTGGGGTAGCCGAGCACGACGATCGCTTCCTCGGCGTCATCGACCAGGGGTGAATGGAACGGGGGGTAGTCCTCCCGGGAGACCCGCCAGAGGGTCCACTCGCTCCAGAGGAGAACGGCGCCGGTGACGGCGGCGGCGCCGAGCAGAAGGCGTGTGCGGTTCATGCACAGGAACCTACCGACGCTCGCGGGGGAGCGCCCGGCCTCCTGGGACCCCGGCGCCGCCGCCGGGTCGGCCTCACCCGGCGGGCGACGCCTTCTTGAAGACCTCGAACACGGCCAGGTAGTTGTCGCCGCCGTGGCCCAGGGCGATCGCCTGCTCGGCGACGGACCTCATCAGCCTTGGCTGGTCGGAGTGGACGCCCTGCTCCGCACTGGTGCGGGTGATGTGTTCGAGCGCGTTGAGGTTCATCTCCATGGTGCCCGCATCGCCGGGGTAGTGGCCCGCGTCCAGGTCGGCGGCCTGCCCGGCGAAGGAGGAGTCCAGCACCGAGGGCATGAACCAGTTGAGCGCCAGGTCGGCGAACTCGACCGCCGACACCCCGGCTGAACCGACCAGCGCCGTGGCGTGGAGGAAGCCGTTCATGGTCGCGTACATCATGTTGAGCAGTGCGGTGTTGTACAGCACCGCCAGGCCCGGGTCAGGGCCGAGGTACCGGGGGTCGCCCATGCCCGCCAGCGTCTCCCGGTGCTCGTCGAGGACGTCCTGCGGGCCGCTGTAGAGGAAGACGGAATCGGGGCGTCCGACGAGGAACGGCGGCACCATGATCGCGCCGTCCAGGTAGGAGACGCCGCGCTCGGCCGCCCAGTCGACCGCCGCGTGCGCTTCCTTCGGGGTGCCGGAGCTGAGATTGACCAGTACACGGCCCTTCAGGGCGTCACCGGCGGAGTCGAGAACGGCGTGCACGGCGTCGTAGTCGCTGAGGCACACGATCGTGACGGGGCTCGCGGACACCGCTTCGGCCACGGTTTCCGCGCGGTGCGCGCCCCTGGTGACGAGGCCGTCGGCCTTCGCGGGGGTGCGGTTCCAGACGGTCGTGTTGTGGCCGCGGTCCTGGAGCACCTCGGCGAGGGCGAGGCCCATGGGGCCGAGGCCGATGACGGTGACGTTGGTGTGCTGGGAATGCGTCGATGGCTGAGATGTCATGTGGACTAGGCTGGAGTCTCACATGGATGTGAGAGTCAACTGAATGTGGTGGTCGTCACATGCGCATGGGGGAGTTCTCCCGGCGGACCGGTGTCAGCCCGCGCCTGGTGCGCTACTACGAGGAGCAGGGACTGCTCACGCCGTCGCGGGCGCCGAGCGGGTACCGCGAGTTCTCGGAGGAGGACACGGCCACGGTCCGGGGGATCCGCATCCTGCTCGGGGCCGGTCTCAACACCGCCACGATCGCGGAACTGATGCCCTGCATGGTGGACGACGGGCGGACCCTGGTCCCGGCCTGCTCCGGAATGCTGCCCGACCTCGACCGGGAACGTGAGCGCATCGACGACGCCGTCGCCGAGCTGCTGGCCGCCCGGGACCGGCTGGACGCGATCATCACCGCCGCGGCGCCCGCTGAGGACGACGACCCGGAGGCGTGCCGGGCAGCGCGGTGACGCCGCCCGGCCCGCAGCCTCAGTTCTGCGGGTCCGCCTTCCACTCCTCGGCGAGCAGGCCGAACAGCACCTCGTCAAGGAACTCGCCCAGCACCCAGGACGAGGAGCGCAGAACGCCTTCGCGAACGAAGCCGTTCTTCTCGGCGGCGCGCATCATCGCGAAGTTGTCCGCCAGCGTTTCCACCTGCAAGCGGTGCAGGCCGCGCACGGTGAAGCCGTAGTGGCAGAGGACCGCGACCACGTCGGTGCCGTAGCCCTTGCCCTGGGCGGAGGGGCGCAGGCCCATGCCAAGGTGTGCGGAACGGCTGTGGTTGTCGATGCCCCACAGCGTCGCGGTGCCGAGCAGGGTGTCGTCGGCCAGGTCCACGACGGAGAAGGTGGCGTGGCCCTCGGCCGTGTCGTCCACCGTGACCAAGGAGTGCTTGGAGCCGGGCGTGATCGGCCGCCAGGGGCTGCCCTGGACGCGCGAGTGGATGACCACGTCGTCGTACAGCTCGGTTTGAAGGATCGGAATGTCGTCCTCGTGCCGAGCCCGAAGCGCGACCTTGGTGCCTGTAAGCATGGGGAACTTCCTACAGGAGTGCTTTGGGTGGTTGCAACCCTATTTGCGCCCCGTGTCCCCTTGGAGGCTCCGTTCCCGGGGTGCCGACCGCAGCCACTTCTGCGGCCGACACCCCACAGCCACCCGGGGGGTGTTGCCCGGCCCTACCGCCTGAGCGAGTCCACCAGCGAGGCCCACTCACCCGCAGGGAAAGCGAGGTGCCCCAGCTCCCGGTTCTGCGTGTCCCGGATATCTGCGCCGACAGCGTGCTCCCGCACCTCCACGCACTCGTTCGCCCCGGTGCTATGGCTGCTCTTGTACCAATGGTCCGGGTAGGGCATCGTCGCTCCAGAGTGAGGGTAGGTGGGGCCATCTGAAAATTCCCCGTCCCAGCCGATGCCCACACATGGCGAAGGTCCCGGAAAATCTGCTGTCCGAGGCCTTACGCAGATGCGGTCACTTCTCGACGGCCAGAACCGCGAACCACTCCGAGGAAGCAAAGGTCAGATGCCCAGCCTCACGATTCTGGGTGTCGCGCACATCAGTGCCCGCCACATGCTCCCGCACCTCCACGCACTCGTTGTTGCCGCTGCTGTACGAGGACTTGTGCCACTCGGGGGTCATGCCAACTCACCTCTCACGTGCTTCACCAGGTCCACCGACGCTGTGGGGGTCAGGGACCAGGACATCTGTTCCCTGAAGATAGCGCTCAAGCGCCTGACCTCGTCTCGCTGGTCGATGATGACACCTCCGGAAGCGTGCTCGGCATAGGCCAGGGGCAACCGGTCATCGAAAGAGATGATCCTGAACGGTCCCGTCGCCACCCCAGCCCTGTTCTGCGTCCCGGAAGGGACGATCAGCAATTGAACGGTTCCTTCATCCTGGAGTTTGAGCAGGTGGTCGAGCTGTTCCCCATGGATCCGAGGTGAGCCGATGCTGTGCCGGATCACGTACTCGGTGAGGACCACGACGATGTGCGGCCGATTCTGCGAGAGCAGCCTCGGCAGCATGGATATCCGGATTTTGACCAAACGGTCGATGTTCGCCGGTGCATCACCGGGCCTGCAATCCTTTAATACGGACCGGGCGTAGTCCGGCGTCTGGAACCTCCCGGGCACAAGTGCCGAGTGGAACATCTCGATTCCGACGGCATGCTTCTCCGCTTCGGTGACCTGCTGATACCAGAGCGGGGAACGAGAGGTCCGCTCCGCCGCCTCCCTGGCACGCAGCAGCGAGCCGTGCGCGGCGAGCGCGTCATCCATCGCCCGCACATCGGCGACGTCAGGCACCCTATGTCCGGTCTCGTATCCGCTGACCGTACTTCGGCCGCGATCTATGCGTTTTCCCAGTTCATCCTGTGACAACTTCGCCTCGGTGCGGATCGAACGCAGGAGTTTTCCGAATTCGATCCATGCGGTGGGAGGGGGAGTCATGGTTCCACGGTGCCATAAAAACGACGCGGGCATGACGCGTTTGCGACGCATCATGCTGCGCCGTTGTTCGACATTCGCCCAATCACGTGGAATCACTGAGCCTTTTTCATCCTGCTTCTCGGAGCTGAAGGACCAGCACCGCGCGGGTGATCTGGCCGGCGCGTTGCGGGCAGCAGCGCAGGCGGCGCAGGATGTCCCACTGCTTGAGCCGGGCGATCGCGCGCTCGCCCGGCGAGCGGAGCT
>NZ_JBJJBV010000198.1:0-12611 GCF_045446735.1 Nocardiopsis protaetiae | reverse complement strand
CAGCCGAGCCACGAGCGCGTCGATGACGGTCTCCGTCACCAGGGCCATGTCGACCGCCTCGGGGTCCAGCAGCCACTGCACCTGGAGTCCGTCCATGACCGCTATGACGGCGGCCGCCGCCGCCCCGGCCGGCGAGTGCCCGTCGGGTCCGGGCGCACCGGCCTGCCCGCGCTGGTCGGGGCCGAGCCGGTCCAGGATCGCGTCCTCGATCTCCCGGCGCAGCACCGTGTAGCGGTCCCGGAACCAGCCCTGGGCGGGGTGGTCCTCGGTGGCGCTCTCGGCGGACAGCACCGCGTACAGCTGGGTGGTGCCGGGGCGCTCGGAGTTGCGCTTGGCGGTGGTCACCAGGTGGTCCAGCATCGGGCTGCCCTCGGGCGCGGGGTCGGTGTCGTCGCGCAGTTCCAGCACCGCCGTGAGCAGGTCCGTCTTGGAACCGAAGTGGTGGAGGACGCCCGCCGGGGTGATGTCGAGCATTGTCGCGATGTCGGCCAGCGAGGTGTTGTGGAACCCCTGGGTGGCGAACACGTCGGCGGCCGCGCGCAGGATCTGTTCTCGCCGGTTGACCCGTCGCCGCGGCGGTGGCGCCTGGCCGCCTGATCTGCGTGTGTCGGCCGCGGGGGGTGTCTCACTCATGGCTGTTCTCCACTTCTCGTACCCGTACCGGTCGGGGGCGGGGCCGTGCCGTCAACGTTAGCGACAACTTGTCGGCCCCTCTTGCTTAATGAACATTAAGTAACTAATCTTCCCCTACACGAGACAGAGATCACAGGGCCAGGGGCATATGACTTCAGACCTTCACAGCCGCGTAACCCGCCTCCCGATCGAGGACAAGGTTCGCCTGCTCACCGGCCGCACCGGCTGGGTCCTGCACGGGAGCCCGGAGGCCGGGCTGCTCCCGATCACCGTCTCGGACGGGCCCGCCGGGGTCCGCGGCACCGAGGCCACCCAGGACGAGCACTCCGCCAGCACCCCCAGCCCCACCGCGGTCGCCGCCGCCTGGGACACCGGCCTCATGGAGCGGGTGGGCCGGTTCTTCGCCGCCGAGGCTCGCCGCAAGGACGTCGACGTCGTCCTGGCCCCCGTCCTCAACCTCCAGCGCTCCCCGGTCGGCGGCCGCCACTTCGAGTGCCTCTCCGAGGACCCCCACCTCACCGCCGAGCTCGGCGCCGCCTTCGTCCGCGCGATCCAGTCCGAGGGCGTCGGCGCCTGCCCCAAGCACTTCATCGGCAACGAGACCGAGCACGAGCGCACCTCCTACCGCTCCCGCATCGACGAGCGCACCCTGCGCGAGGTCTACCTGCCGCCCTTCGAGGCCTCCCTGGCCGCCGGGGCCTGGACGGTCATGGCCGCCTACAACGGTGTCGACGACGGCACCGAGTCGGCCACCATGACCGAGCACCGCCGCCTGCTCACCGACCTGCTCAAGGACGAACTCGGCTTCGACGGCGTCGTCGTCAGCGACTGGACCGCGGCCCGCAGCGCCGCGCCCGCCGCCAACGCCGGACTCGACCTGGTCATGCCCGGCCCGCGCGGCCCCTGGGCCGAGGGCGACGCCCTGCTGGCCGCCGTCCGCTCCGGCGAGGTCCCCGAGTCGGTCATCGACGACAAGGTCGTGCGCCTGCTCCGGCTCGCCGGGCGGGTCGGCAAGCTCGACGGCGACACCTCGTCCGCCGTCGACGGCGAGGACGAACGCGTCATCCTCCGTGAGGTGGGCGCCCGCGGCCACGTCCTGCTGCGCAACGAGGACGGCGCCCTGCCGATCGACCCCGCCCGGGTACGCCGGGTCGCGCTCATCGGCCCCAACGCCGTCGACGCCTACACCCAGGGCGGCGGCAGCGCCCACGTCAACTCCAAGTACCTGGTCGGCCCCGCCGAGGGCCTGCGTGAGGCGCTGCCCGCGGACGTCGAGCTGACCGTCCTGCGCGGCGGCGACCCCCGCCGCCTGCTGCCCGTCGCCGCCCCCGAGGCCGTCGCCGGGCTCACCGTCGACCTCCTGGACGCGCAGGGCGCCGTCGTCGCCGGCCCGGAGCCCGACGGCCCCGCCTTCCACCTGGGCGTCGCCGACCCGGCCGCCGAGCGGGCCCGCGTCAGCGCCGAACTCCTGCTCACCGGCGAGGGCGTCCACCACATCGAGGTTGGCGTGGTCGGCCGCCACACCGTCCGCATCGACGGCGAGGTCCGGGCCCGGGGCGGGCACCCGGCCACCGACGCCGAGATCCTGGAGTCCCGGCACAGCCACCCCGACGGCCCCCGCGTCGCCGTGGAGGTCCCCGAAGGGGAGGAAGGCCGCCGGGTCTCCGTCGAACTCGACCTGGAGGTCAGCGACTTCGGCGGGTTCGGCCGGGGCGTCATCGCCCAGCTGCGCCACCGGCCGCCCGGCCCCTCCACCGAGGACGAGATCGCCGAGGCCGTCCGCGTCGCCGCCGAGTCCGACGTCGCCGTCGTCGTGGTCGGCACCAACGACGAGGTCGAGTCCGAGGGCTACGACCGCCCCACCCTCTTCCTCCCCGGCCGCCAGGACGAACTCGTCCGCCGCGTCGCCGCCGCCAACCCCCGCACCGTGGTCGTCGTCAACGCCGGGGCCCCGGTCCTGCTGCCCTGGTTGGACGAGGTGCCCGCCGTCCTGTGGTCCTGGTTCGGCGGCCACGAGTACGGGCACGCGCTCGCCGACACGCTCACCGGCCGCGCCGAGCCCACCGGCCGACTGCCCTGGACCCTGCCCCGCGACCACGACGACGTGCCCGTCCTGGACACCCGCCCGGCCGACGGCGTGCACACCTACGACGAGGGCGTCTTCGTCGGCCACCGCGCCTACGACCGCGACGGCCGCGAACCCCACCGCCCCTTCGGCTTCGGCCTGGGCTACACCACCTGGGAGTTCACCGGGGCGGCCCTGGACACCCCCGGACCCGTCGCCGCGGACCCCGGCGGCGCCCCGGTGGGGCTCACCGTGACCCTGCGCAACACCGGCGACCGCCCCGGACGCCACGTCGTCCAGGTCTACCTGGAGCCGCCCGCCGACCCCGACGGCCTCCCGCGCCCGGTCCGCTCCCTGGTGGCGTTCGCGCCGGTGGCGGCCGAACCCGGGACGGAGACCACCGTCCACCTCGACGTCCCGCCGCGCGCCCTCGCGGTCTGGGATCCCGCAACGCACTCGTGGCGCACTCCGCCGGGGACCTACCGCCTCGCGGTCGGGTCCTCCAGCCGCGCCCTCGCACACCGGCTCTCCTTCGATGTGCGCTGACCACCCTCCACACCTGCACGGTCTTCTCCGAGGAGACAGCATGAAAGTTCCCATCCCCCGCACCGGCCCGGTCGGCACGACCGGGCGCGGGCCCTCACTGCCCGGGATGTCCCGGCGCGGTCTGCTCCGGGTGGGGCTGACGGCGTCGGCCATCGGCTCCGTGGCGGCGCTCGGCGGATGCGCCGCCACGGTCGGCCCGGTCGGCGAGCGCCCCCTCGTCCCGCCCAAGGACCCGGACGAGAACATCACGCTCACCTACTGGACGTGGTGGCCCGCCCTCCAGGCGGTCGCCGACATCTGGAACGCGGAGCACCCCGACATCCAGGTCCGCGCCGTCACCATCCCCGGCGGCCTGGACGGCGGGTACGCCAAGATGTTCAACTCCCTGGTCGCCGGGAACCAGCCGGACCTGGCCCAGGTCGAGTTCTTCCAGATCCCCTCGTTCCTGGTGGAGAACGGCCTGGAGGACCTGACCCGCTACGGCGCCATGGACCACGTCCACCTCTACGACGAGTGGCAGTGGCTCCAGGCGTCCCACATCGGCGGCCACTACGGCATCCCGGTGGACTCCGGCCCGCTGATGTACTTCTACCGGGCCGACAAGTACGAGGAGTGGGGGATCGGCGAGGCCCCCACCGTCTGGGAGGAGTACGCCGAGGCGGCCCGCAAGGTCGCCACCGACACCGGCGGCTCCGAGCACCTGGAGTCCTTCCCCGTCGGCGACGCCGACTGGCTGGCCGGCATGTGCATGCAGGCCGGGGCCCAGTGGTTCAGCACCGAGGGCGGCGAGTGGACGGTGAACTTCGTCGACGAGGCCTCCGTGCGCGTGGCCGAGTTCTGGGAGCCGCTGGTCCACGACAAGGCCCTCAACCTCACGCACGCCGTGTGGACCAACGGCTGGTTCCAGGGGCTCCAGCGCGGCACCATCGGCACCTGGACCGTGGGCAGCTGGGGCGACGCCATCATCCGCGGCAACGACCCCGACAACCCGGGGAGGTGGAAGGTCGCCGGGATGCCCCAGTGGCCGGGCGAGCCCCGCCGCGAGGGCACCTGGGGCGGATCGGCCTCGGTGGTCCTGAGCGGCGCACCGCACCCGCACGAGGCGGTGCGGTTCGCCAACTGGCTCAGCACCGACCAGCGCGCCGTCGACGCCATGATCACCGAATGCGGCATCGGCTGGGCGGCCTCGGAGAAGGTCAACGAGGACTCGGTGCGCAACCAGGGCGCCGACCCCTTCTTCTCCGACCAGAACTACACCGGCATCGTCTCCGACGCCACGCAGCACATCCCCTCCGAATGGGTGTGGGGACCGACCCTGTCCAGGACCAAGAACCACATCGGTGACGCCTTCCGGGCAGCCGTGGCCGACGGCACCTCCTTCGTGGACGCCCTCGCCACCGCCCAGCGGCACACCATCGAGGACATCCGCAACAAGGGCCTGTCGGTGAGGAGCGCGTCATGACCACGACCACGCGCAGTGCGCCCCCCGCGGGGAGGCCGACCGCACCCGCCCCGGCCCGGAGCTCCGCGTTCCGGACCCGGGGGCTGATCCCCTGGGCCTTCCTCACGCCCTTCCTGGCCCTGTTCCTCCTGTGCTTCGTCCTGCCGATCCTCTACGCCGTCTACCAGAGCTTCCTCCAGGTCCGCAGGCACGGCCTGTTCGGCGAGGAGGGGCGCGAGACGGTCTTCGTCGGGTTCGACAACTACGCGCGCGCCCTGGCCCAGGACACGTTCATCGACTCCATCGGCCGCGTGCTGCTGTTCGGCGTCATCCAGGTGCCGGTCATGCTCGGCCTCGCGCTCGTCCTGGCCCTGCTGCTGGAGTCGGCGTCCGCCAAGTGGCCCGGGTTCTTCCGCGCCCTGTACTTCATGCCCTACGGTGTCCCCGGCGTGGTGGCCTCCCTGCTGTGGGGCTACCTGTACACGCCGGGCCTGTCCCCGATCATCGACGTCGCCGGGCTGGTCGGCCTGGAGCTGGACCTGCTGGGGCCGAACACGGTCCTGTGGTCGATCGCCAACATCATCACGTGGCTGTTCATCGGCTACAACATGCTGATCCTCATCGCACAGCTCAAGACCATCCCCTCGGAGCTGTACGAGTCGGCGCGCATCGACGGCGCCGGGCCCTTCCAGATCGCCTGGCAGGTCCAGATCCCGCTGATCCGGCCGGCGCTGGTGCTCACCACGATCTTCTCGATCATCGGCACCCTCCAGCTGTTCGCCGAGCCGCAGATCATCTCCAAGTTCACGGTCAACATCGACTCGGCGTTCACGCCGAACATGGCGGCCTACACCTCGGCCTTCACCGGCAACGACTACAACGTGGCGGCCGCCCAGTCGGTCATCGTGGCGCTGACCGCGTTCGTGCTCTCCTTCGGCTTCCTCTGGCTGGTCAACAGGAAGGACCGTCAGCGATGACCACGACCGGTACCGCACAGACCCCCGCCCGCCGCACGGGCAAGGAGACGGGCAAGGGCATCGCCACCGGCGCGCCCCTGGCCTCCAAGATCCTCGTCACCGGAATCCTGGCGCTGTTCGCGGCGTACTTCATCATCCCGGTGCTGTGGGTCTTCATCACCTCGACGAAGACCACCTCGGACCTGTTCGACTCGTTCGGGTTCTGGTTCGGCAGCGAGTTCGCGCTGTGGGACAACATCCGCGACGTGCTCGCCGTCAACGGCGGCATCTACTGGCGCTGGACGTTCAACAGCATCCTGTACTCGGTGGTCGGCGCCCTGCTGGCCACCCTGCTGGCGGCCGCCGCCGGGTACGCGCTGGCCAAGTACGAGTTCAGGGGCCGCGACCTGGTGTTCGGCCTGGTGCTGGGCGGCGTCCTGGTGCCGGCCGCCGCCACGGCGCTGCCGCTGTACCTGCTGTTCAGCCAGATCGGCCTGGCCAACACCTACTTCGCGGTGCTGCTGCCCAGCCTCATCTCGCCGTTCGGCCTGTACCTGTGCCGGATCTACGCCGACGCGTCGGTGCCCGACTCCATCGTGGAGGCGGCCCGGCTGGAGGGCGCGAGCGAGAGGCGCATCTTCTTCACGCTGGGGCTGCGCATGATGGCCCCGGCGCTGGTGACGGTGTTCCTGTTCCAGATGGTCGGCATCTGGAACAACTACTTCCTGCCGCTGGTGATGCTCGCCGACGAGGAGCTGTACCCGATCACCCTGGGCATGGTGACCTGGCAGTCCTACCAGGGCCGCGACATCGAGATGTACACGAACGTCGTCACCGGCTCGGCGCTGTCGGTCATCCCCCTGATCATCGCGATCATCGTCCTCCAGCGCTTCTGGCGCGGCGGCATGACGGCCGGGGCGATCAAGGGCTGACCCCGGCGGGCGGGGCCCCGGCGCGACCGGGGCCCCGCCACCACAGACCACTTCCTCCCGCATCCGAAACCCCCCAGGAAAGGAAAAGGGAAGTGCACACCAACAAGAGGTCACTGTCCGTGGCCGCAATGGCACTGAGCGCTGTGCTCGGTGTCTCCATGGCCGCGCCCCCCGCGGCCGCCGAACCCCCGTCCACCCTCGCCGCGTGGGACACCGACCGCGCGCACGAGGCCTACCTCGCCGACCCCGCGGCGGCCACGTCCTCCGGCGACGCCGGAGGGGCCGAGGGTCCCGGCGCCGCCTTCGACAACGACCCCGCCACCCGCTGGGTCTCCGACGCGGACGAGGAGGCCTGGCTCCAGATCGACCTCGGTGAGCCGCTGCGCGTCCTCCAGGTCCGCATCGCCTGGGACGAGGCCCGCTTCGGCGAGCGCTACGCCCTGGAGGTCTCGCAGAACGGGTCCGACTGGACGACCTTCTTCGAGGAGAACTCCGGCACCGGCGGCACCGCCGCGGTCCACACCCACCCGCAAGAGGTGTCGGGCCGCTACGTGCGGCTGCGCGGCATCGAGTCCGCGACCGGGACCTACGCCGTCCCGTCGTTCACGGTGCTCGGCGGGACCCCCGCCGGCGGCTCCGCCGAGCGCGCCAACCTGGCCCTGTACCAGCCGACCTTCGGCGACCTCTACCAGCACGCCGGGAACTCCCCGGCCTACATCACCGACGGGGGCGTCCCCGACGGCCTCACCGGCGACGTCAGCCGCTGGTCCTCGGACTGGAGCGCGAACCGCTCCGTGGGCGTGGACCTGGGCGGCCCGGCCGTGATCGACCGGGTGGACCTGCACTGGGAGGCCGCTTACGCGGTCGACTACGAGGTCCAGGTCTCCGACGACCGCTCGAACTGGACCACCGTCCACCGGCCCTCCCCGGCCGAGGTGGAGGCGCGCCGCGCCGACGTGGGCACCCCCGGGCAGGCCGTCGGCGTGCACGACGAGATCGTCCTGGACACCCCGGCGACCGGCCGCTACGTCCGGGTCCAGGGCCTGGAACGGCGCTCCTTCCACAACCCGGCCCCGCACCTGGCCCAGTTCGGGTACTCGCTGTACGAGATCGAGGTCTGGGGCACCGGGGGAGGGGCCGCCGCATACCCGGAGCTGCCCGCGGACCCGGGCGGTGAGTACTCGACGGTGTTCTTCGACGACTTCGACGGCACCGAGCTGAACCGCGACAACTGGCGGGTGGTCACCACCGGCGAGACCATGGGCACCGTCAACGGCGAGTCCCAGGCCTACATCGACTCGCCGGACACGATCCGGGTGGAGAACGGCAGCCTGGTGCTGCACGGCAACCACTGCCCGGGCGGCTGCGTCACCAACGACGCCGGGACCTTCGACTTCACGTCGGGCCGGGTGGACACCTTCGAGAGGTTCGACTTCACCTACGGCCGCGTCTCGGCCCGCATCAAGCTGCCGACCGGTGACGGGTTCTGGCCCGCGTTCTGGCTGCTGGGCAGCAACGTCGACGACCCCGACGTCTCCTGGCCCGGGTCCGGCGAGATCGACATCATGGAGAACATCGGCTACAACGACTGGGCCAGCACCAGCCTGCACGGTCCGGGCTACTCCGCCGAGGGCAACGTCGGCGAGAGCCACACCTACCCCGGTGGCGGCGGCGCCACCGACTGGCACGAGTACTCCGTGGAGTGGACGCCCACCGCGACCCGCTTCCACGTGGACGACGTGCTGGTGCAGGAGACCACCCGGTCCAAGCTGGAGTCCACCCGCGGCCAGTGGGTGTTCGACCACGACCACTACATCATCCTCAACCTGGCGCTGGGCGGCGCCTACCCGGCCGGCTACAACGGCGTGACCGAGCCCTACTGGGGCCTGCCCCAGGAGAGCGTCGACCGCATCGCGGCCGGGGGCGTCCAGGCCGAGATCGACTGGGTCCGCGTGGAGCAGACCGGCTGATCCGATCCACCGTCCGACCCGGGGCGGCGCGCGTCCGCCGCGCGCCGCCCCGGCCCCGTCACCCCCGCGCCGCGCGCGGAACGGCGAGCGAGGCCGCCATCAGTGCCGCCACCGGCTCCAGGAACAGGGACGGCGGAAGCTGCACCGCCGTGGCCAGGACGGCCCCCAGGACCGCGTCGCCGCCGAGGAGGTCCGTACCGACGAGCACCGCGAACACGGACACCGTGTAGGCCGCGAACGGCAGGGCCGCCGAGGACAGCAGGACCAGCAGGGACCGGGTACGCCGCCCCTTCGCCAGCCGCCAGGAGTCACGGATCCCCACACCCAGGGGAGTCCCGTGCAGCACCGCGGTCGGCAGCGACAGGTACACGGCCGCCGCGACGGGCAGGCAGAGCAGGACCAGGACCGCGGAGACCGCGATCCCCGGCAGGGAGAGACCGGACAGCAGGGCGGGCGCGGCGGCCGCGAGGAGCAGCACGCCCGGTACGGCGCCGCTCAGCAGCACCCACATGAGCAGGGCGGGCAGGCGGCGCAGCGTGCCCAGCAGTGCCCCGCCGGGTCCGACCGGGCGGCCCACCCGGTGTCCGAAGCCGAGCAGGACGGCGAACACCAGGAGCATCGGGAGCCCGATCATGCGGCTCAGGCCCGCCGCCAGGCCGATACCGTCCAGCGGGCCCACCGCGGCGGGGTCCACGGGGTACAGCTCCTCGCCGACCATCACGACGCCCAGCAGCACCCAGCCCGGTAGGACGAACACGGCCGCGGCCGCCACCAGGGCCCCGCCGCCGTGCTGGAGCCCCTCGCGGACCAGGGCGAACGTGCGCGGGGGTGCCGGAGTGACAGGTGTCGAGGGCAGGGTTGGAGACGGCAGGGACACGGGGTGCTCCGGGGGATGAAGGGGACGAACGTGATGATGACGCCGCTGGTCCGCCCGGGGTTGCCCGCCCGGGCCTTTCCCGCGGGGCGCGGTCCGGGGCCGCCGGTCACCGGCCTCGGGCGGCCCCGCCGGTCAGGCGTGGGGGGTGCAGGCCGGGGGCGTGCAGGAGGGGTCGGCCGACCCGGGGGCCGGGCCGGTGTCCGGTGCGGGGGTGGTGTGGCGGCCGATCGCGTCGGCGGGGTCCGCGGGCTCGGGCTCGGGGTCCGGGCCGCCGGGGACGCCGCCCTGGCCGGTGTCCGGGCAGCCCGCCTCCGCGCAGGAGAGCACGACCAGCCGCATCGAGTCGGGGCCGGTGGCGGTCACGTCCAGCGTTCCCGGGGTGTCGTCCTCGCAGGAGTCCGCCACCGGGCACACCCGCAGGTACAGGGTGGGGACGCGCTCGGCCGGGCCGGTCCGCCAGTAGGCGTCCACCTGGTGGTCGCCGATCCGGGCGCCCGCCCGGGCGTCCCGGTCCGGGACGGCCAGGTCCACCGCGAAGCGCTGTTCGGCGCCGTCGGACGCCTCGATGTGCACGGTCTGCGGACCGGTCGGGGCCTGCGCGTCCGGGCCCGCCGCACCCCAGGCGGCGCCGGACACCACGACCGTCCCCAGCAGCAGCGCCACCGGGATCGGGGCGGCGATGGGCGGCCGGGCCCCCGTGTGCTCGGGGACCGTGACCTGCGAGCGCAGCCCGCTGAGCAGCGCGCGCAGCCCGCGCGGGGTCAGGGTGGCGGGCAGCACCCGGTGCGGCGGGCGGCCGGTCACCACGGCGACCGGCACGGTGAACAGCAGGGCGGGCAGCAGCGGGAGCAGCGCGGCGGCCACCGCGGCGGTGGGCCAGGGGGCCGGGTCCAGGAACAGCGCGGCCGCGGCCGGGGAGGCAAGGAGCGCCGCCCACAGCAGGACAGCTGGGGCGGCGCGCACCGCGCGGCGGCGGACCCCGGCCGGGTCCGCGCGCCGACCCGCCAGGGCGGCCGCGCCCACCAGCAGGGCGGAGGCGACCGCGACCGGGGCGCCCAGCCCCAGGGCGGCCAGGGCCAGGACGGGCAGGACCGGGGACACCGGGGTCCCCGTCGCCGCCCCCGCCGAGAACGCGGCGCAGGCCGCGGCGGCCGCCAGCCCGGCGGGCAGCAGCGGCGGCACGGCGGCGCGCACGAGGTCGCCGAGCACGGCCGAGGGCCGCAGACGACCGTTCCCGGTGCGACCGTCCATGGCGTTCCCCTCACTCGTGACCCGAAGGAAGATTACACATGCTCTCCGTGATCACGACAGCGCCCGAGGTCACACGGTCCCGGCCGAACGGCGCACCGCCCCCGGGGCCGGGACCTCCACCACGTCCCCCGGCCCGCACGGGGCCCGGCCCGGCCGGAAGACGGGCGCCCCGTCGGGGTTCGGCGGCGCCTGCCCGGGCAGCCGCAGCAGCGCCCGCTCGGTGGCCGACCCCGGTTCCGGGCAGTACAGCATCACCCGCTGGTCCCCGTCCGGAACGTGCAGCACCTGGCACTCGAACTCCAGCGGCCCCACCACCGGGTGGTCCATCCTCTTGGTGAACCCGCGCCGCTCGCGCGCCACCTGCGACTCCCACATCTCCCGGAACCGCGCCGAGGTCCCCAGCAGCGAGGTGACCAGCCGGGTGATGTCCGGGTCCCGCGGGTAGCGGGCGTAGGCGGCGCGCAGGTCCGCCACCGAGTAGCGGGCGAAGCAGTCGGTGTTCTCGTCTTCCCAGTTCGGATCCCGCTCGGGCCGGGAGAACATCCACTCGACGATGTTGCGCCGCTCCCGCGGCAGGCTCCCCATGTCTCCGATGAAGTGCACGGCCATCGCGTTCCAGGCCAGCACCTCGTACCCCGCGTCCAGGACGTAGGCGGGCGTGGCGGGCAGGCCGTCGATCAGGTACCGCACGGCGGTGGACACCTCGCGGTTCGGGGAGCGCGGCGCGGGGGCCTCGGCGTCGGCCAGGCGGAACAGGTAGGCGCGCTCGTCGGCGTCCAGCATCAGGGCGCGGGACAGGGCCGACAGCACCTGCCGGGACGGGTGCGGGCCGCGGGCCTGCTCCAGCCGCACGTAGTACTCCACCGAGATGCCGGCCAGCTGGGCGACCTCCTGGCGGCGCAGGCCCGCCACCCGGCGCCGCCCGGTGTCGGGCAGGCCCGCGTCCGCGGGGGTCAGCCCGGCGCGGCGGGCGCGCAGGAACGCCGCCAGTCCGGTGCGGTCCATGACGTCTCCTCTCCCTCGCCCTCCAGCCTGCCCGATCCCGGACCGGATGACAGTGGTACCGCCGGTACCACGCTGCGGAGTTCCCTTATGCCCGGGCCGGGGGCGGGCGCACGATGGCGGCATGAGCGAGACGAACACGAGGACGGCCCTGGTCACCGGGGCGAACAAGGGAATCGGATTCGAGACCGCGCGGCTGCTCGGCCGGGAGGGCATGACCGTGCTGGTGGGGTCCCGGGACACCGGGCGCGGGACCGAGGCGGCACGCGCGCTGGAGAAGGAGGGGATCGACGCGCACCCGCTGGAGATCGACGTGACCGACGCCGCGGGCGTCGCGGCGGCCGCGGAGCGGGTGGAGCGCGAACACGGGCGCCTCGACGTGCTCGTCAACAACGCGGGCGTGGCCCTGGGCCGGGGCGCTCCCGGGGAGACCGACCTCGCCGCCTTCCGCGAGGTGCTGGAGGTGAACCTGCTGGGGCCGGTGGCGGTGACCGACGCCTTCCTCGGCCTGCTGCGCCGCTCGCCCGCGCCCCGCGTGGTCAACGTGTCCAGCGAGATCGGCTCGATCGGCCTGCTCAACGACCCGCGGAGCCCGTTCTTCGGAATGCTCGGCGGTGTCCCCTACCCCGCCTCCAAGGCGGCCCTGAACATGGCGACCACCCTGTACGCCAGGGCGCTCGCCGACACCGGGGCCAAGGTCAACGCCGCCAACCCCGGCTACTGCGCCACGGACCTCAACGGGAACTCCGGGCCGCGCACCGCCGAGCAGGGGGCGCGGGTGGTGCTGCACCTGGCGACCCTGCCCGGGGACGGGCCGACCGGTGTGCTCTGGGGGCACCTGGCGGGCGCGCCGGACCCGGACGCCCACGGGGTGCTGCCCTGGTAGGAGGGGTGCCTCCCTGGTAGAAGGCGGGCGGCGGGGGCCCGGGAGCGGTGCT
>NZ_JBJJBV010000197.1:0-12801 GCF_045446735.1 Nocardiopsis protaetiae | reverse complement strand
CGGGTGCGGCCCGGGGGCGGCCGCACCCGGCAGGGGTCAGTCGGCGTGGGCCTCGGCCTCGCGCTCGATGCGCGCGATGTCGGCGGCGGGCAGCACCACCGGTCCGGGGGTGTAGGTGACCGGGCCGAGGTCGCCGGTGTAGGGGAAGGTGCCGTGGCGGTCGTGCAGGTCCCAGGAGACGGGGCCGCGGGCGTCGCGGCCGGTGGAGATGCCGGTCCAGGGGGCCATGCCGACGAGCTGGAAGCGGTCGGGGAGCCCGGCGACGGCGGTCGCGGCGCCGTCGGGGCCCACGGCCGTCAGGGTGAGGTCCCAGCGCAGGCCGGGGCGGGCGGCCGCCTCCAGGCGCACCGCGCGGGTGCCCCCGGGCAGCGGGCCGTCGGCGGTGTGCACCCTGCCGAACTGGTTGTAGGCCAGGCGCAGGCGGCCGTCCTCGACGTAGAGGACGTAGCCGCCCTGCGGGTCGCCGTGGGCGACGAGCACGCCCGCGTCGCCGTCGCGGTACCCGCCGCGCAGCTCGGCCTCGACGGTGAAGCCCCGGTACTGCACCAGCTTCGCGGACCGGTACCGCTCCAGGACGGGCGAACCGGGCAGGATGCGCACCGGGTCGGCCAGCCGCTCCTCGGCCGGGCGGCGCCGGGGCGCGCCCGCGAACCCGCGGTCCACCAGGGGGAACACGGTGTTGCGCCAGGCCGCCCGCTCCCAGGCGTCGGCGAGCTCGCGGACCTTGTCGGGGTGGGCGGCGGCCACGTCGTCCAGCTCGGTGGGGTCCTTGTCGACGTGGAACAGGCTCCACTCGGCGTCGTCGAACTCCGTGCCGGGCTCGTGCAGGGTGAGCAGCTTCCAGCCGTCGCGGTAGAACCCGCGGTGGCCGCCGAACTCGACGTACTGCTCGGTGTGCGGGCTGGCGGCGTCGGCGTCGCGCAGGAACGGGGTGATGCTCACCCCGTCGCGCTCCTGGGCCGGGCGCCCGTGGCGGTGGTCGGGCGGGGTGAGCCCGGCCAGGTCGAGCAGGGTGGGCCACAGGTCGGTGACGTAGGCGTACTGGCGGCGCACCCCGTTGTCGCCCTCGGCGCGCGGCAGCCCCCGGGGCCAGGAGAGCAGGAAGGGGACGCGCACCCCGCCCGCGAAGGTCTGCCCCTTGTAGAACCGGAAGGGGGTGTTGGAGGTCTGCCCCCAGCCGCGCGGGTAGTGGACGCCGAGCCGGTCGGAGCCGATCAGGGCGGGGTCGTGGTCCACGTCCGGCTCCCAGTCGGCGGGCACCGGGTGGTGCACGAACCGGGAGACGTAGCTGCGGGTGCCCTCGGGCCCGCCCTCGGCGGTGCCGCCGTTGTCGCTGGTGAACACGACGATGGTGTTGTCGAGTTCGCCGAGCTCTTCGAGGGTGTCCAGGATGCGGCCCACGCTCTGGTCGACGCTGTCGACCATCGCGGCGTACACCTCCATGTAGCGGGCGTAGCGGTCGCGTTCGTCGTCGGTGAGGGAGTCCCAGGCCGCGACGTCGTAGCCGGGCTCGTCGTTGCGGGGCGCCTGGCGGGTGCCCTCGGGGAACAGTCCCGCCTCGACCTGGCGGGCGAACCGGGCCTCGCGGGCGGCGTCCCAGCCCTCGGCGTAGCGGCCGCGGTACTTGTCGATGTCGGACTTCTTGGCCTGGAGGGGGCCGTGCATGGCCACGTGCGCGAAGTACAGGAAGAACGGCCGGGTGGCGTCGTGGGCGCGCAGGTCCTTGACGAATCCGACGGCGCGGTCGGTGAGGTCGTCGGTGAGGTAGTAGTCCTCGGGGTAGGCGTCGACCGGGGCGGCGCCGTTGTCGACGGTGATCTGGTTGGGGTGGAAGAAGGAGTTGAGCCCCTCCAGGGAGCCGTAGTAGCGGTCGAAGCCGCGCTGGAGCGGCCAGGAGTCGCGGGGGCGGCCGGGGGCGAGGTCGGCGTCGCGGGCCAGGTGCCACTTGCCGATGGCGTAGGTGGCGTAGCCGTTGGCGCGCAGGGCCTCGGGCAGGCTGAGGACGTCGTCGGCCAGCTCCAGGCGCAGGCCCGGGTAGCCGGGGTCGGCGTTGGCGACCGAGCCGTAGCCGGCGCGGTGCGGGTTGAGGCCGGTGAGCAGGGCGGCGCGGGCCGGGGAGCACACCGGGGTGGTGTGGTAGTTGGCCAGGCGGACGCCGGTGGCGGCCAGCCGGTCGAGGTTGGGGGTGTCGATCTCCGAGCCGAAGGGGCCGATGTCGCTGAAGCCCATGTCGTCGATGAGGACGACGACGATGTTGGGGGCGCCCGCGGGGGCGGCGGGCTCGGCCGGCCAGGCGGGGGCGGAGGTGGCGGTGGTGCGGCCGATGGTCCCGGCGAACCCCTCGTAGCCGCGGGAGTCGGCGGGCACGCCGGGCGGCAGGGCGTTGGGGCCGGTGGGTTCAGGCGCGGTGGTCATGGTGTGGATGTCCTTAACGCGGAGGTCGGCGGAGGTCAGCGGTGGTCTTCGGCGACGCCGAGTTCGGCCAGCAGGCGGTCGCGCAGGTCGGCGAACTCCGGGGCGCGGCGGCGGTTCTCGTGCGGCAGGTCCACGGGCAGGTCGAGGGAGATGCGGCCGTCGGTGAGCACCAGGACCCGGTCGGCGAGCAGCACCGCCTCCTCCACGTCGTGGGTGACCAGCAGGGTGGCCGGGCGGTGGCGCAGGTGCAGCCGCCGCAGCAGGGCGTGCATGCGGATGCGGGTGAGGGCGTCCAGGGCGCCGAAGGGCTCGTCGAGCAGGAGCAGTTCGGGGTCGCGGACCAGGGCGCGGGCCAGGGCGGCGCGCTGGCCCTCGCCGCCGGAGAGGGTGGCCGGCCAGGCGCGGGCGTGGTCGGCCAGGCCGACCTCGTCCAGGGCGTCGAGTCCGCGCCGCCTCGGGTCGGGGCCGGTCAGGCCCAGGACGACGTTGTCCAGGACGCGGGCCCAGGGCAGCAGCCGGGAGTCCTGGAAGGCGACGGCGCGGCGTTCGGGGACCTCGGCGGTGCCGGTGAACTCGGTGTCGAGTCCGGCCAGGACGCGCAGCAGGGTGGACTTGCCGCTGCCGCTGCGGCCCAGCAGGGCGACGAACTCGGCAGGGGCGATGGCCAGGTCGATGCCGTCCAGGACGGTGCGGTCGCCGAAGGAGCGGGTGAGCGCCTCGACGGCCACCCCGCCGCCGGAGTGCTCCCCGGTCGGGGCGGAGGGGGCGGATGGGGTCGATGAGTCGGACGGGGCGGGCGGGGTCACTGTGCCTCGAACGTGCGTCGCCACGACAGCACCTTCCTTTCGATGAAGCGCACCAGCAGGTCCGAGCCCAGGCCGAGCAGGCCGTAGACGGCCAGGCCGACGACGATGACGTCGGTCTGGGCGAAGGAGCGGGCCTGGTTCATCAGGAACCCGATGCCGCTGGTGGCGTTGATCTGCTCGCTCACCACCAGGACCAGCCAGGAGATGGACACGGCGAAGCGCAGGCCGACGAAGAACCCGGGCAGGGAGCCGGGCAGGATCACGCGGCGGATCAGGCCCAGGCGGCCCAGGCCGACGGTGCGGGCGAGCTCGGCGTAGCGGGGGTCCACGCCGCGGATGGCGGCGTGCATGTTCACGTACACGGGGAAGGTGGTGCCGAACACGACCAGGAAGACCTTGACCTCCTCGCCGATGCCGAACCAGACGATGGCCAGCGGGACCAGGGCCAGGCCGGGGATGGCGCGCAGGATCTGCATAGGGCCGTCGACGATGTCCTCGCCGAGCCGGAAGAGCCCGGCGACGACGGCGAGCACGACGCCCAGGGAGACGCCGATGGCCAGGCCGGTCATGGCGCGGCGCAGGGAGACCAGCAGGTGTTCCTGGAGCTGCCCGGAGGCGACGAGGTCGTAGCCGGTGGCCAGGACGGTGGTGGGCGCGGCCAGGGTGCGTTCGGGGATGACGCCGGTGACCGAGCCGAGCTGCCACAGGGCGACGAACAGCACCGGGCCCAGCAGGATGCGCAGCCGGCCGAGCGCGGGCCGGGCGGCACCGCGGCCGGAGCGGCCCGAACGCGGCGCGGCGGACGTGGGGGCGGCCGTGCCGGGGGGCGACGTCGCGGTGGTCATGGTGCGGTCTCCCGCATGCCTGAACTCCCTAAATCCTATCGAGTAACTAGGAAATCAAAACCTAGATTCCCTACTGATTGAGTGGACTTTAGCGCGGGCGACCGGAAGCGGTCAACAGAACCCGGACGATCCCCATGATTCCGGACAGTGGTCCCGTGATCACCCCAAGGCTCCCCCCGGCGTCGGTACCCTGGCGGACCGCACACCGGCGACGAGGAGGAACCGCATGGGAGAGAGCACCGCGACCGGGCCCGCGGCGGCCGCGCTCACGGAGGTCGTCGAGGGGGTGCACGCCTGGGTCCAGCCCGACGGCACCTGGTGGGTCAACAACGCCGGGGCCGTCGTCGGCCGGGACGGGGTCCTGGTCGTGGACACCTGCGCCACCGAGGAGCGCACCCGCCGGTTCCTCACCGCCCTGGCCGCGGCCACCGGGGACGCGCCCGTGCGCTGGGCGGTCAACACCCACCAGCACGGCGACCACGCCTACGGCAACTCGCTGCTGCCCGACACCGCCGTGCTCATCGGCCAGACCGCCATGCGCGAGGCACTGCTGCACGACCCGATCTTCGAGGACTGCCCGCCCGCCTGGGAGCCGCGCCCGGACTGGGGCGCGGTCACCCGCCGGGTCCCCTCCCTCACCCTGGACCGGGAGCTGACCGTGCACACGGGCGGGCGCCGGGTGGAGCTGCGCCACCCCGGGTACACCGCGCACACCCCCGGCGACGTGGTGGCCTGGCTGCCGGAGGAGGAGGCGCTGTTCGCCGGGGACCTGCTCTTCCACGGGCTGACCCCGCTGGTGTTCATGGGCTCGGTGCAGGGGGCGCTGCGGTCGCTGTCGTGGCTGCACTCCTTCGAGCCCGGGCACGTGGTGCCCGGCCACGGCCCGGTGTTCGGCGCCGCCGAGCTGGACGCGGTGCTGGCCGCCCACGAGCGCTACTACCGGTTCGTGCTGGCCGCGGCCCGGGAGGGGGCCGCCGCCGGGCTGAGCCCGCTGGAGAACGCGCGCGGCCTGGACCTGGGCGAGTTCGCCGACTGGGACGACGCCGAGCGCATCGTGCTCAACCTGCACCGCGCGCAGGCGGACCTGGCCAAGGAGCCGATGGACCTGCGGGCCGCGCTGGAGGACGCGGTGGCCTGGAACGGCGGGCCGCTGGCCACCACCCTGTAGCGCTCCCGGGACCGGCCACCGGGGAATGTCGTGGGCGTGCGGTTCACTGGGCCGCACCCTCTCCCCCCCTCACCCTCCCGGAGCCGCCGTGGACACCCTCGACCTCGACACCCGGGTGGTCCGCCGCCTGGCCGTGCGCCGCCAGCGCCTGGCCGGGCCCTCCCCCGTTCCCGGACCCGACGGTCTGCGCGAGGTGCTGCGGGACCTGCGCTGCCTCCAGATCGACCCGATCAACGTGGTCGCCCGCAGCCCGCTGCTGGTGCTGTGGAGCAGGCTGGGCCGGTTCGACCCGGCCGACCTGGACGCGCTGCTGTGGGAGGAGCGCTGGCTGTTCGAGTACTGGGCGCACGCGGCGTCGATGGTGCTCACCGAGGACCTGCCCCTGCACCGGCGGCTGATGCGCCGCCACCCCGGCGGCGACTCCCGCATGGCCGCGTGGGTGGAGGCCAACGGGGAGCTGCGCGAGCACGTCCTGTGCCGGCTGCGCGATGCCGGGCCGCTGCCCACCACGGGTTCGAGGACCGGGCGGCCGTGCCGTGGGAGTCCACCGGGTGGACGGCCGGGCGCAACGTGGAGCGGATGCTGGAACTGCTGTGGTTCCAGGAGCACATCATGGTGGCCGGGCGGCGCGGCCGCACCCGGCTGTGGGACCTGGCCGACCGGCGGCTGCCCGCGTGGGCCGACCGGACGGAGCTGCCCGACACCGAGGTCGAGGAGCGGTCGGCCGAGCACGCGCTGCGGGCGCTGGGCGCCGGGCGGGCCCGGGACGTGCGGCGGCACTTCGTGCGTGAGCGGTACGGCGACGCGGTGGCGACCCTGGAGCGGCTGGTGGCGCGGGGGCGGGCGGTGCGGGCCCGGGTGTCGGGGAGCGACGAGCCGTGGTTCGTGCACGTGGACGTGCTGCCGCTGGTGGAGGAGGCCGCGGGCGCGGGGTGGGCGGAGCGGACGACGCTGCTGTCGCCGTTCGACAACCTGCTGTGCGACCGGGAGCGGACGTCCCTGCTGTGGGGATTCGACTACGTGAACGAGATGTACACGCCCCGGGCCAGGCGGCGGTTCGGGTACTACGTGCTGCCGGTGCTGCACGGCGACCGGCTGGTGGGGCGGGTGGCGGCCCGGGCGGACCGGCGGCGCGGGGTGCTGGAGTTGGAGGGCGTGTACGCCGAGGCGTGGGTGGAGGACGAGGCGGCGGCGCCGGGGCTGGCCCTGGCGCTGGTGGAGCTGGCCGGGTTCGCGGGGGTGGGGTCGCTGGCCTGCACCGGCCCGGTTCCGGGGGTGTGGCGCTCGGCCCTGGCCGACCTGGGGTGACGCGGGCCGGGCGGGGGCGGGTTTCCGCGTGATCCGATTATCGATATTTACGACTGGTTTAGTATGTATTAGCCTGCGGGGGTGAGCACCCCCGAACGCCCCCTCCGGATCGCCGTCGTCGGCGCCGGCCCCCGGGCCACCTCCCTGCTGGAGCGGATCGCCGCCAACCTCCCCGACCTCCCGCCGCGGCGCGCCCTGGAGGTCTGCGTCGTCGACCCGCACCCGCCCGGCGGCGGGCGGATCTGGCGGCACGACCAGTCGCCGTGGCTGTGGATGAACACCACGGCCGGGGACTGCACCATGTTCACCGACACGTCCGTGACCTGCACCGGGCCCGTCGCGCCCGGGCCGACGCTCACCGAGTGGGCGTGCGACCTGGCCTCGGGGTCGCTGTACCGGCCGCCGGGGTTCACCTCCGACGGCACCGACCTGGCCGAGGCCCGGCGGGTGCACCGCGACTGGTTCGCCACCCGGAGGTTGCAGAGCCGGTACCTGTCGTGGGTGTTCCACTGGACCGCCGAGCGCGCGCCCGCCGGGCTGACGGTGCGAACGGTGGAGGGCCGGGCGGTGGACCTGCGCGACCGGCCCGACGGAACGCAGCGGCTGGTGCTGGCCGACGGGGGCGTGCTGGACGCCGACCTGGTCGTGCTGGCCCAGGGCAACGGCGACACCGCGCCCACCCCGGAGGAGGAGCGGCTGGCCGCGCACGCCGCCGAACACGGGCTGGTGTACGTGCCCACCGCCTCCACCGCCGACATCGCGCTGGACGCGGTGCCCGCCGGGGAGCCGGTGCTGGTGCGCGGGCTGGGGCTGGCGTTCATCGACACCGTCGTGCTGCTCACCTCGGGGCGGGGAGGGACGTTCCGCCGCGACGCCGACGGGACGCTGCGTTATGAGCCCTCGGGGCGCGAACCCGTGCTGTGGGCGGGGTCCCGGCGCGGGGTGCCCTACCACTCCAAGCTCCACTACGACCTGCCCGGGCCGCGGCCCGCCCTGCCCCGGCACCTGGACCGGGCGGCGCTGGCCGCGCTGGGGGCCGGGCCGCTGGACCTGCGCGAGGATGTGTGGCCGCTGGTGGTGCGCGAGCTGGCGCACGCCCACTACACGGAGCTGGCGCGGTCCCACCCGGAGCGGCTGGCCATCGGCGCCGCGGAGTTCCTGGAGCGGCTGGAGGCCGCCGACCCGTGGGAGGACCGGGTCAAGGAGCTGGTGGCCGAGGCGGTGCCGCGGGAAGCGGACGTGTTCGACGTGGAGCGGATCGACCGGCCGCTGGCGGGGCTGCGGTTCGCCGGCCACGACGCCCTGGGGGCGTGGCTGGAGGAGTACATCGCGGCCGACCTGGAGCGGCGGCGCGACCCGGCGTACAGCATGGACCTGGCGGTGTTCTTCGCGCTGCTGTCGGTGTTCACGGTGCTGGGCGAGGCGATGGCGGACGGGACCGTGTCGGCGGAGTCGGCGGCCCGGGAGTTCCCGGGGTTCATGGGGTTCTTCAGCTTCCTGGCCAGCGGGCCGCCGGGGCCGCGGCTGGAGGAGATGCTGGCGCTGGCCCGGGCGGGGGTGCTGCGGTTCACCGGCGCGGACACCGCCGTGGAGGCGGTGCCGGGCGGGTTCGAGGCCCGGTCGGCGAGCACCGACGCCACCGTCACGGCGCGGGCGCTGCTGGAGGCGCGGCTGCCCGCGCCCTCGCTGGAGCGCACCACCGACCCGCTGCTGCTGGCACTGCGCGAACGCGGGGAGATCCGGGCGCGCGAACACGGCGGGCTCGTGGACGCCGACCCGGCCGACCAGCGGCTGCGCCGGGCCGACGGGGAACCGCACCCGGCCCGGTTCGGGCTGGGCGCGCTGGTGGCGGGCGGCGTGGGCGCGGGCGGGTTCTCCCGCCCGCGCACCAACGCCGGGTTCTTCCGCCAGAACGACGCCGTCGCCCGCATCCTGCTGGCGGCGCTGGCCTAGATGTCGAAGACCAGGCAGGTGGAGGAGGCGGTGGCCACGACCCTGCCGGACTCGTCGCGGACGTCGCCCTCGACGAAGGCGACGCGGCGGCCCGGCTTGGTCACCCACCCGCGGGCGGTCAGGGCGGTCCCGGCCGCGACCGGGCGCAGGTAGTTGACCTTGATCTCGACGGAGGTGTAGCCGGACCCGGCGGGCAGGGTGGTCTGCACGGCGCAGCCCGCCACGGTGTCGAGCAGGGTGCACACGTAGCCGCCGTGGACGACGCCCAGCGGGTTGTACGCGGACTCGTCGGGGGTGCCGGTGAAGACGACCTCGCCCTCGCCGACCGACACGAGGTCGAAGCCCATCAGCGCGGCGATGGGCGGCGGGGGCAGCTCGCCGCCGGCCAGGGCGCGCAGGTGGTCGGCGCCGGTGAGGCCCTCCCGCCCGGCGACGACGACCTTGGGGTCGTACCAGGTCACGGTCTTCTCGCGCGGCTCGCCCCAGGACTCGGGGGCCGGTGTGCTGTCGGTCATGGACGCACCCTAGCAGGTCGGTTTGTTTTCCAAACCCTCACCGGTGTGACATTCTGAGGGCATGGCGCAGACCGAGTCGACCAGGCCCAATCCGACCGTCCCGGGGCGCCCCTGCCCGGCCGCCGGCGCACTGCGGCTGGTCGGCGAGAAGTGGTCCCTGCTGGTCGTGCGCGAACTCCTGCTGGGCGTGCGCCGGTTCGACGCCATCGCCCGCAACACCGGCGCCCCGCGCGACCGCCTCACCGCCCGCCTGCGCGCCCTCGAAGAGGCGGGCGTCGTCGAGCGCCGCGCCTACAGCGAGCACCCGCCGCGCCACGAGTACCACCTCACCGCCGCCGGCCGCGACCTCGCCCCGGTCGTCACCGCCCTCGCCCACTGGGGCTCCACCTGGCTCTACGACGAGCCCCCGGTGGTGTTCCACCACCACGACCACGTCGCCGCCCTGGACACCACCCCCACCTGCACCACCTGCGACTCCCCCGCCACCCACCTCACCCCCCACCCCCGCCCCTGACCCTCATCCCCGGACCGCCGCCAGGGGAAGTGTTTACACGGGGAGGCGGAGGCGCGGGGGCTCGGGTGGGGAGATAACGGGCAGGGGTGGCGGGAGGGGGCGAGATGCGGGCGCTGCGATTGCACGGGCCCCGGGACCTGCGGGTGGACGAGGTGCCCGAGCCGCAGGTGGTGCCCGGGACGGTGAAGATCCGGGTCGGGTGGAACGGCATCTGCGGGTTCGACGTGCGCAACTACCTCGACCCCGTGCTGCCCGACGAGTACCTCCACCCCGTGCTGCGCACGCACGGCCCCCACGTGCAGGGGCACGAGTTCTCCGGGCGGGTCGTCGAGGCCGCCGCCGACGTGCGCGGCCTGGCCCAGGGCGCGGTGGTGGCGGTGGAGCCGCTGGTGTTCGACGGCAGTTGCGCCGCCTGCCGCCGGGGCGAGTACAACCTGTGCGAGAACTTCGGGTTCATCGGCCTCATGGGCGGGGGCGGCGGCATGTCCGAGTACGTGGTCGTGCCCGCCGACCGGGTGCACCGGATGCCCGACGACGTCTCCCCCACGGTGGCCGCCCTGGTCGAACCGCTGGCGGTGGCCTGGCACGCGGTGCGCCGGTCGGGGGCGGGCGAGGACGACGAGGTGCTGGTGGTGGGCGCCGGGCCGGTGGGTCTGGGGGTGGTCATGGCCGCCCGGGCGCACGGCGCCGCGCACGTGACGGTGAGCGAGGTGTCCGCACTGCGCCGCCGGGTCGCCGCCGAACTGGGCGCCGACCTGGTGCTCGACCCCGCGGAGACGGACGTGGTCGCCGCCGTCCGCGACCGCGCCCCCCTGGGGGCGGACGTCTCCTTCGAGACCTCCGGCGCCGGGAACGACGCGCTGGCCGTGCTGATCGGCGCCCTGCGCAAGGGCGGCCGGGCGGTGACCGTGTCCGAGGGGCGGCCGGTCCTGCTGGACCCCGCGGTGCTGGCCTTCACCGAGATCGACCTGGTGGGCAGTTTCGGCTACGGCCCCGTCGACTTCCCCGAGGTCATCGACGCGATCGGCCGCGGCGCCCTGCGCCCCAAGGGGATGATCACCGACCGGCTGTCCCTGGAGGAGGCGCGGGACAAGGGCTACGAGGAGCTCATCGCCCACGGCGAGGACCACGTGAAGATCCTCGTGCACCCCTGAGGCGGCCCGGGGCCGCCCGCCGTGGCGGGCGGCCGTCCGGTCAGTCGGGGCGGCGGGCCGACAGGAGGGCGAGCGCGCACAGCGCGGCCGCCGCCACCAGGACCACCGCCGTCTCCACCCCCGCGACCGTCCACACGTGGGCCGCCGACGGTCCGTCCGGCCCGCTCTCCGCGAGCAGGGGCCGGACGACCGTGAAGCCGATCTGGACCGCGTAGGAGAGGGCCGCCGAGAGCACCAGGGCCGTGACCGGGCTGCGCAGGAGCGCCGCGACGGCCAGCCCGAGCGCGCCGTACAGGACCAGGTGGGCGGGCAGGACCGGCAGTGCCGCGCCGTACAGGGCCGAGCCCCACCAGAACAGCGCCTCCGGGTCCGACACGGGGACCGGTCCGACCGTGGACCACCCCTCGACGCCCACCACGAACAGGGTGCGCAGGCCTCCCGCCAGGAGCCCGAACCCCGCCAGGCAGAGCACCATGACCCCGATGTCCGGCAGCGGCCAGTCGCGGCGCCCCTGGCTCAGCATGAGGTCGCGCCGCCCGCGTTCGCCCAGGACGAGCGCGCCCCAGACGGCGGCCGCCAGCAGGGGCAGCGAGGGGTCGCCGCCGAAGGTGTGGCGTTCGATCGGCAGGACCAGGTCGACCGCCCGGCGCAGCACCGGCAGGTCGAGGAACACGCCGGTCACCGCCAGCAGCAGGGCCACCGCGGCCACCGCCGCCAGGATCCGCTGGTGTCTCCAGGCCGGCCACCAGCCGTGCTCCGTGCGCTGTGCGAAGTCCGTGCTCATCGTCGTTCCCCCTCGTTCCCGACGCCCGCCAGGTAGGCGAGCGTGATCTCCTCCAGCGACGCCGGCTGCGTCGACCACCCCTGCGGCGGGGCCGGGCCGTCCGTCTTGACCAGCGCGCTCACCTGGCGCCCCGTCCGGCTGTCGGACACGACCGTGTGCCCGTGCAGGTGTCCGGGGTCGTCGTCGGCCACGCCGACCATGCGCAGGTGGTCCGCCTCGATGTCGGCCACCGCCCCGGCCAGTGCCACCCGCCCCCGGTCCAGCAGGAGCAGGTGGTCGCAGAGCCCGGCGAGGTCGGCGAACACGTGGGTGGACACCAGCACCGTCAGGTCCCCGTCGGCGACCGCGGCCATGAGCAGCCCCGACACGCGGTGCCGCACCAGCGGGTCGAGGTCGGCGAAGGGCTCGTCCAGCAGGACGACCCCGGTGCGGCGGCCCAGGGTGAGGGCGAGCGCGACCAGGCTGCGCTGGCCCCCGGACATGCGCCCCACCCGCACCCCCTCGGGCAGGTCCCCGGCGGCCAGTACCCGCCGGGCGGCCGCCTCGTCCCAGTCGGGGTTGAGCGCGCGGCCGGTGCGCAGGACCTCCTCCGCGGTGAGCCCGCCGGGCAGGGGTTTGTCCTGTCCCAGGTGGGCGGGCCCGGGGGTGCGGGTGAGCGGGTCCTCCCCCCGCACGAGCACCCGCCCCCCGGTGGGCGCGGTCAGCCCGGCCAGGACGCGCAGCAGCGTGGTCTTGCCCGCGCCGTTGCGGCCGAGGACCCCGCACACCGCGCCCGCCGGGACCTCGAACGTGCACCCGTCCAGCACCCGGCGGCCCCGGCGGGTCTTGACCAGCCCTTCGGCGGCGACGGCCGCTTCCCCGGTCATCGGTCTCCTTCCTTCCGGTCCTCTGGGTCCTGGAACACGTCCCCGGTGACCGACGCGACGAGCGCGGCCACGTCCTCCGCCCCCAGCCCGGCCTCCCGGGCCCGCCGCATCCAGTCGGCCAGCGCGGAGCGCAGCGGCGAGTCGGGGGCGGCGGCGTCGCTGGCCAGCGACCGGGTCACGAAGGTGCCCAGGCCGCGCCGGGCCTCGACCAGGCCTTCGCGTTCCAGTTCGCGGTAGGCCTTGAGAACGGTGTTGGGGTTGATCGCGGTCTGTTCGACCACCTGTTTGGCCGTGGGCAGCCGGTCCCCCGGGCGCAGGACGCCCAGCCGGAGCGCCTGTCTGGTCTGCTGCACGATCTGCATGTACGACGCGACGCCCGACATCCGGTCGATGCGGTACTCGATCGCCTTCACCACCCTTTCACTAATTGATTGGTGAAAGAGTGGCACAAGGAGGCCCCGAACGCAACCGTG